>JAIERD010000399.1 GCA_019747155.1 Pseudomonadaceae bacterium | reverse complement strand
CGGTGCTGGTTTGCCGGCGATGGTGCTGGATGGCCAGCAACTGGAATTGTTGTCGCTGGCCATGGACGATCAGGAACTGCAGGCCGGCGACTACCAGTTGACCGACAGCCACCTGACGCTGCAGCCCACGGCCGCGAGTTTCACTCTCAACAGCAGCGTGCGGATTCATCCGGAAACCAACACGGCGCTGGAGGGTTTGTACAAATCCAGCGGCATGTTCTGCACTCAGTGCGAGGCCGAGGGGTTTCGCAAAATCACCTACTACCTTGATCGCCCCGATGTGATGAGTCGCTTCACCACCAGCCTGAGCGCCAGCAAGCAGGACTATCCGGTGTTGCTGTCCAACGGTAACCCGATTGCCAGCGGCTCCGAGGAGGGCGGCCGGCACTGGGCGACCTGGCAAGACCCTTTTATGAAACCGGCGTATTTGTTCGCCTTGGTCGCCGGCGATCTCTGGTGCATCGAAGATACCTTCACCACCATGAGCGCGCGTGAAGTGACGCTGCGTATCTATGTCGAGCCGGAAAATATCGACAAGTGTCAGCACGCCATGGACAGCCTGAAAAAATCCATGCGCTGGGACGAAGAAGTCTATGGCCGCGAGTACGACCTCGACATCTTTATGATTGTCGCGGTCAACGACTTCAATATGGGCGCCATGGAAAACAAGGGCCTCAACATCTTCAACTCCAGCTGCGTGCTGGCCCGCGCCGAAACCGCCACCGATGCCGCGCACCAGCGGGTCGAGGCGGTGGTGGCGCATGAATACTTCCACAACTGGTCGGGCAACCGCGTCACTTGCCGCGACTGGTTTCAGTTGTCGCTGAAAGAAGGCTTCACGGTGTTTCGTGACGCCGAATTCAGCGCCGACATGAACTCGCGCACCGTTAAGCGCATTGAGGACGTGGCCTACCTGCGCACCCATCAGTTCGCCGAAGATGCCGGTCCCATGGCCCACGCCGTGCGCCCCGACAGCTTTATGGAAATCTCCAACTTCTACACCCTGACCGTTTACGAGAAGGGCTCGGAGGTGGTGCGCATGCTGCAAACCCTGCTCGGCGCCGAAGGTTTTCGTAAGGGCAGTGATTTGTATTTTGAGCGCCACGACGGCCAGGCAGTGACCTGCGATGACTTTATCCAGGCCATGCAAGATGCCAATTCAGTAGAAGGGCAGGCTGTGGACTTGAGCCAGTTCAAGCGCTGGTACAGCCAGGCCGGTACGCCGCGCTTGGCGGTCAGCGAGGTTTACGATGCAGCTGCCAAGACTTACCGCCTGACGTTTCGTCAGGATTGCCCGGCCAGTCCGGGTCAGGTTGCCAAGCTGCCCTTTGTCATCCCGGTCGAACTGGCGTTGCTCGACGGCCAGGGGCACGAGTTGCCGTTGCGGCTAGTGGGCGAGGGTGCGGAGGCGGCAGTCAGTACGCGGGTGCTGTCGGTAGTTGACGCCGAGCAGAGCTTTAGCTTTGTCGACATCGCCGAACGGCCGTTGCCGTCGTTGCTGCGCGGATTTTCGGCGCCGGTGAAGTTGAACTTTCCCTACAGTCGCGCGCAGTTGCAGTTTCTGATGCAGCACGACAGCGATGGTTTTAATCGCTGGGATGCAGGTCAGCAGCTGGCGGTGCAGGTGTTGCAGGAATTGATTGGCCAGGTGCAGCGCGGCGAGCCTTTGCTGCTCGATCAGCGTTTGGTCGAGGCTTTGCGCGCAGTATTAACCAATGAAACGCTGGATCCGGCCATGGTTGCCGAGATGCTCTCGCTGCCGAGCGAAGCCTATCTGGCTGAGATCAGCGAGGTCGCCGATGTCGACGCCATTCACGCGGCCCGTGAGTTTGCCCGCAAGCAACTGAGCGAGGCGCTGTTTGAGCCGTTGTGGCAGCGCTACCAGGATAATCGCGTAGCTTCACGGCAAACCGCCTATGTCGCCCAGGCCGCGCACTTTGCCCGGCGTAGCCTGCAAAACATTGCGTTGTCGTACCTGCTGCTTAGCGAGCGCCCGCAAGTGTTGGCCGCCTGCCTGGAGCAATATGAAGTCGCCGACAATATGACTGAGCGTCTGGCGGCGCTGGCCTGTTTGGTCAACTCCCCATTCGAAACCGAGCGGGCGCAGACGCTGGCCGACTTTGCCGAGCAGTTCAAAGCCAATCCGCTGGTCATGGATCAATGGTTCAGTGTGCAAGCGGCCAGCGGTTTGCCCGGTGGTTTGCAGCGGGTGCAACAGTTAATGACGCATCCGGCATTCACCATGAGCAACCCCAACAAGGTGCGCGCGCTGATCGGCGCGTTCGCCGGGCAAAACCTGATCAGCTTCCATGCTGCTGATGGTTCGGGTTACCGCTTCCTCTCCGAGCAGGTGATTAGCCTGAATGCCAGTAACCCGCAGATCGCCTCCCGCCAATTAGCGCCGCTGACTCGCTGGCGCAAATACGATGCTCCCCGCCAAGCGCTGATGAAGGCCGAGCTAGAGCGGATTCTCGCCTCTGGTGAGCTGTCCAGCGATGTTTATGAAGTGGTCAGCAAGAGCTTGCTGTAGCGCTTAGCGGGCAAGGTCAGCTTTAGATAAAGTGTTACCAGGCATTCCCTGGTAACACTTTTTGTTACCTAAGGAAGTAAGCAGGATTTTGCTCATGCAAAGTCTTTCTTATAGCTGGTTAATTTGCCTTGACGAATAAATATTTTGCTGAAGGTTGATGTCGGCTAGAACGGCTCACCAGTGACTGCGCGAGCCAAATCGTCAGACAAAATAGGTGGTGGGTGTGATAAAGGCGCTGTGACTGATCGGTCGCTGTACAGTCACAAAAGCGGCACTGCACCTTAGGCGTGGAATCTCACTGTTTTTTAAGACTTTTGCAGAGTTGGCACTGTATGTGCTCTGTAGACAGGGTTAAGTGGGCGACTTTGATTGCCCCGCAAGCAAAAGGTCGTCATCAAGTACGACCAAATCGGGCGCCTGAGTTCAGGCACTCAATACAATAAGTTTACTGTCAGCGGAGTAGAGCGACGATGGAATTTAAGACCCGTAAGCCCCTGTTGCGTTTCGCTCCGGCGAAAGCAGGTTTTGCCTTGGCTGGTTTGCTGCCGCTGCTGGTTGCTGTGCAAGCACAAGCTGTTGAATTCAGCTTCGCCGATGACGAAGTGACAGGCTCCGTCGATAGCACCGTGTCCTACGGTCAGTTGTGGCGGGTGCAGGGTCAAAGTAAAACCAACGATGATATTAACGCCAATGATGGTAATCGTAACTTCGATACCGGTTTAGTATCTGAAGTATTCAAGATTACTACCGACGCTGAAGCAAAATATAAAAATTACGGCGCCTTTGTTCGTGGTACTGCGTTCTATGATACGCAGATCATGGATAAGCGTAATGATTATTATGACAATAATAATCCAAATCAGCCGAGCCAGAGCTCTGAGCAGGGCACAAAATCGGGTGACCGTTTCACTAATGATACCCGTAGCAAGGCTGGTAATAATGCCGAGATACTAGACGCGTATGTCTATGGCAGCTGGGATGTGGCAGAAAAGCCAGTTTCGGCGCGTCTGGGTAAGCAGGTTTTCAACTGGGGTGAGGGGCTTTTCTATCGCGGTGGTGTGAATACCACTAACCCGATTGATGCCGCTAAGTTTCGCCTGCCAGGCTCCGAGTTGAAAGAAGTATTGATTCCTGTTGAAGCGCTGAATTTTAGTGTTGGCTTAACTGATAATCTTTCGATGGAAACCTTTTATCAGTTCAACTGGAAAGAAACTGCTATCGACCCGGTGGGTACGTATTTCTCTGAAACTGACTTGTTTGCTGATGGTGGCAACACAGCTTATCGTGATTTTGCTGGCACTGCGGCGGTTCCGCTTATTCCAGCGTATACGGCGATTGGTAATGGTCAGGGGCCTCTTGGTGCGCTTTTGCCCGCAGCTAAAGCTGCCGGCTTGTATCAGCAGGGTGTCAACTACTCAAGTGGAACTATTTTGAGGGTTGCAGAGATTACTGATGATGAGAATGCGCGCAATGATGGGCAGTTTGGTGCTTCGTTTAAATATATTGCGGAAGAGCTAAATTCTACCGAGTTCGGGGCCTATTTTGTAAATTACCACTCGAAGGAGCCGGTAATTGGCGCTAATTTGAACGGTTATACGGGTGTTAATATATCATCGCTTTCTTCAGTGATTGGTGCTGCTGCGGCAAGAGGCGCTGCAACCATTGATGTCTTGGGCGCTGTGCGTGCAAATCGAATATATACTGAAGATATTCGTATGTTGGGCCTGAGCTTCAATACAACTGTGGATGAGACGTCGGTATTCGGTGAGTTGGCTTATCGTCCGAACAATCCAATTGGTATCGCGACCACCAACGATTTGGTTGGCGATCTTATTCTGCAGGGTTCGCAAATAGCCGATAACTCCGGCAGCAGTGGCGTTAATAGCGGTACGGCGCTTCTTGGTGGGACTCGCTATAATCGTAATGGCGATGTTAGAAACTACGTTCGAGTTGAAACCTTCAATACGTCGCTGGGTGCCATTCAGAACTTCGGTCCGGCGCTGAGTTTTGATTCGTTGTTCGGTGTGGCTGAGTTGGCTTCTGAGCATTATCGCGGTAACGATTTGCAATATACTGCTTATGACGGGAGTAATCGCTACTTCTCCGGTCGTTCGAACTCGGCTTATCTCAGCGGTTATGATCGCGACAGTCAGATCAATAAAGATGCTTATGGTTATACTCTTTTGCTTAACGGTACATGGAACGACGTTTACGCAGGTGTAAACCTGTCTCCTTACACCGTGTACAAGAGCGATTTCACCGGTAACTCAAGCCAAACCGGCAACTTTATCGAAGGCCGTCAGGCTGCAACCTTCGGCTTGCGCGCTAGTTACCTGAGCAGCTTGGAAGGCGAACTGGCTTACACCACTTTCTGGGGTGCTGGTCAGGACAACAGTGGTCGTGATCGCGACAACGTTGGCGTCAACGTTAAGTACTCGTTCTAATTATTAAAAAATACCGAGGGCCAATGAGCCCTCGGTTGTTGAATCATCACGGAGAGATATGATGCTGAAAAAGCACACGCTGATTGGCGCCGCAATCGCACTGGCGCTGTCTGCCGGTAGCGTTATGGCGGCAGTTTCGCCACAAGAAGCCGCTAAACTCGGTACTACCTTGACGCCATTTGGCGCTGAGAAAGCCGGTAATGCTGCAGGTACTATTCCTGCGTGGACCGGCGGTATCACTAAGGTTCCGGCGGAGTACAAAGCTCCCGGCCAGCATCACCCTGATCCGTTCGCGGGTGATAAGCCGCTGTACACCATCACCAAAGCCAACATGGATCAGTACAAAGCCAACCTGACTCCAGGTGTTATGGCGTTGTTCAATGCCTATCCAAACTCGTTCCGTCTGCCGGTTTATCAGACGCGCCGCTCCGGTTCTGCACCTCAGTGGGTGTATGACAACACCGCTAAAAACGCCACCACCGCCAAGCTGGTTGAGGGTGGTAACGGTTTTGTTGACGCCTACGGCGGCACCCCGTTCCCAATCCCGCAAAACGGTGTTGAAGCCCTGTGGAACCACGTGGCTCGCTACCGTGGCAGCTTCATCGTGCGTCGCGCCACTGAAGTGGCCGTACAGCGTAACGGTGACTACAACCCAGTGACCTCGCAGCAAGAAGCTTTGTTTCGCTTCTATAACCCTAAAGGTTCGGCTGCTGATCTGAACAACACCCTGTTCGATTACCTGTCGTTCACCAAGAGCCCAGCGCGTTTGGCTGGCGGTGCGATTCTGGTTCACGAAACCCTCGATCAGGTAAAAGAGCCACGTCAGGCTTGGGGCTATAACGCCGGTCAACGTCGTGTGCGTCGTGCGCCTAACTTGGCTTATGACACGCCGATCTCGGCTGCCGATGGCCTGCGTACTGCTGATGACACCGATATGTATAACGGTGCTCCAGATCGTTATGACTGGAAGTTGATTGGTAAAAAGGAAATTTACATTCCTTACAACAACTACCGTGTTACTGCGCCTGGTGTTAAGTACAAGGATCTGCTGCAAGTGGGTCACTTGAATCCTGATCTAACCCGTTGGGAGCTGCACCGCGTTTGGGTAGTTGAAGGCAAGTTGAAAGAAGGCGCGCGCCACATCTACTCCAAGCGTGTGTTGTTCCTTGACGAAGATAGCTGGCAGGCTGCTGAAGTTGACCAATACGACGGTCGTGGCGACTTGTGGCGTGTCTCGATTGCTTATCTGAAGAACTTCTACGAGCTGCCAACCACTTGGTCGGCACTGGATGTGTTCCACGATCTGCAAGCCCGTCGCTACCACGTACAAAACCTGGATAGCGAAGAGTCGACCACCATCGACTTCAGCCAGCCGATTCCGGACGATGGCTACTTCAAGCCAGCTGCCCTGCGTCGTCGCGGCACTCGTTAAGCGTTACTGTTAAGTGCAAAGGCCGCTCATTCGTAGCGGCCTTTTCACGTTATAAGCTGACCAAATTGCAATTGCCGGCGATAGGTAACAAAACATAACGTCGCGCCGATTGTCAGGGGTTTGTATTGCTCGCTAGGATAGGCGGCCTACTTCGTAGAGCTTCCGATAATAATCAAGGGGATAGGTGTATGCGTGAGCCCATTTCGCGGCGCACCCAGTCGGGTATTAGTGCAGCTTTGCTGCGCATGCCTGCGTTGCGCTGCCAGTCACCACTGGCTAAGGCTGTTTCGTTGCTCGGCGCCTTGTCGCTGCTGAATGTGTTTGCTGCGCCGGTGATGGCAGCGACTGCTGCAGACGCGCCGGTGCACTCGATAGTGATGCCAAAGGCTGCCAATAGCTTGCTGCTGGATGTTGCCCAGGCCGGTAGCCGTTTGGTCGCTGTGGGTGATCGCGGGCATGTGCTCTATTCCGACGACAACGGTGCAACTTGGACGCAAGCCAAGGTGCCCACTCGGCAAATGCTGACCTCGGTGTTTTTTGTCGATGACAAAAAAGGCTGGGTGACTGGTCACGACTCGCTGATTCTCGCCACTGTCGATGGCGGCCTGACCTGGACTGAGCAGTTTAGCGACCTTGAGCGTGAAGCGCCGTTGCTGGATATCTGGTTCAAGAATGCCGAACACGGCTTTGCCGTCGGTGCTTATGGCGTCTTGCTGGAAACCAGCGATGGTGGTGCGCAGTGGGACGATGTTAGCGATCGGCTGGATAACGAAGATCAGCGACACCTAAACGGTATCACCGAGATTAAAGATTCCGGCCTGTTCGCAGTGGGTGAAATGGGCAGCATGTACCGCTCCGCCGACTGGGGTCAGACCTGGGAAACCGTCGCCGGGCCTTATGAAGGTTCGCTGTTTGGTGTGTCCGGCACCACCGAAAGTGGTTCGGTGCTGGTCTATGGCTTGCGCGGGCATTTGTTCCGCTCCAGCAATTTCGGTAAGACCTGGCAGCAAGTTGATTTAAAAAGCAGTAGTGGCGTATTGGACTTTGGTTTGGCCAATGGTGCTTTGCTCAAGGACGGCTCGGTGGTGGTGGTTGGCCACGGTGGTAGCGTGCTGAAAAGTACCGACAAGGGGCACAGCTTCAGTGTGCTGAACCGTGCGGATCGCTTGTCTTTGTCCGGCGTTACTGCCGATGACAAAGGCGATTTGATTTTGGTAGGCCAGGGCGGTGTGCATGTCGCAACGTCCACTGGCGCCGCGCCACAACAATAAGCCGGGCTCGATAAGGTATTAGCGATGAGTAAGCATCACCAAGACAAGGCGACATTTCTCGAGCGCCTGATTTTTAATAACCGCCCGGCAGTGATATTAATCTGCCTGCTGGTCAGCGTATTTCTGGGTTACCAGGCGCTGCAAGTGCGTCCCTCGACCAGTTTCGAGAAGATGATTCCACTGCACCATCCATTCATTCAAAAGATGATGCAGCACCGCGATGACCTGGCGGGGCTGGGCAATACGGTACGGATTTCGGTTGAAGCGGTGGATGGCGACATCTTCTCCAAGGAATATATGGAGACGCTGCGCCAGATCAACGACGAGGTGTTGTATATCCCCGGTGTTGACCGTTCGGGCTTGAAGTCGTTGTGGACGCCCAACGTGCGCTGGACCGAAGTCACCGAAGAAGGTTTTACCGGTGGCTCGATTATCCCGCAAACCTACAATGGCTCCTCCGACAGCCTGAATGAGCTGCGTAACAACATTCTCAAGTCAGGCCAGGTCGGCCGTTTGGTCGCCAACAACTTCAAATCGAGCATTCTCGATGTGCCGTTGCAGGCCTCCTATCCGGACCCGAATGACCAGGGCACGCTGTTGCCACTGGACTACCGGCAGTTCTCCCACCAGCTGGAGGAGCGGATTCGCGACAAGTTTCAGCAGCAAAACCCGAATGTGAAAATCCACGTCATCGGTTTTGCCAAAAAAGTTGGCGACCTGATCGATGGCTTGCTGATGGTGGTGATGTTCTTCGGCATCGCCTTCGGTATTACCTTGGTGCTGCTCTACTGGTTCACCTGGTGCATGCGCAGCACCATTGGCGTGCTGGTCACCACCCTGGTAGCGGTGATCTGGCAGCTGGGCCTGATGCATTTGGTCGGCTTCGGGCTCGATCCTTACTCGATGTTGGTGCCGTTTCTGATTTTCGCCATTGGTATTTCCCATGGCGTGCAAAAAATCAACGGTATCGCCCAGCACTCAAGTGATGCCGAGAACGCCTTAACTGCCGCGCGGCGTACTTTCCGGCAATTGTTCCTGCCGGGGATGATTGCGATTCTGGCCGACGCCGTGGGCTTTATTACGCTGATGGTGATGGATATCGGCGTGATCCGTGAGCTGGCGATTGGTGCCTCGATCGGCGTGATGGTGATCGTGTTCACCAACCTGATTCTGCTGCCGGTTGCTATTTCCTACCTGGGTATCAGCAAGAAGGCGATTGCGCGCAGTAAGAAAGATGCCAACAGCGAGCAGCCGTTCTGGCGTTTGTTGTCGAACTTCGCCCACCCGGTGGTGGCGCCGATCTCGGTAGTGGTTGCCTTGATGGCCTTCGGTGGTGGCCTCTGGTACGGCCATGATCTGAAAATCGGTGACCTCGATCAGGGCGCACCTGAGTTGCGTCCCGATTCGCGCTACAACCTCGACAACAAGTTCATCATCAATAACTACTCAACCAGCTCCGATGTGTTGGTGGTGATGGTCGAAACGGCCCCTGAAGGTTGTTCAACCCATGAGGCGCTGACGCCCATTGATGAGTTGATGTGGACCCTGGAAAACACCCAGGGCGTGCAGTCGGCGATTTCCCTGGTGACTGTTTCCAAGCAGGTCATCAAGGGCATGAACGAGGGCAACCTGAAATGGGAAACCCTGTCGCGTAACCAAGACGTGCTGAACAACTCGATCTCCCGAGCCGACGGCCTGTACAACACCGACTGCTCCTTGGCGCCAGTGCTGGTGTTCCTCAACGATCACAAGGCGGAAACCCTTGATCGTGCGGTTGCTGCCGTGCAGTTGTTTGCCAAAGAGCACGACACCGATAATCGCAAATTTGTCCTGGCCGCAGGTAATGCCGGGATTGAAGCGGCCACCAACGAGGTGATCAAGGAGTCTGAGCTCACCGTGCTGCTGTTGGTGTATCTGTGCGTGGCGACCATGTGCATGATCACCTTCCGCTCATTTGCCGCGACTCTGTGCATCGTGCTGCCATTGGTGCTGACCTCGGTACTGGGTAACGCGCTGATGACCTTCCTCGGCATCGGCGTCAAGGTGGCGACCTTGCCGGTAATCGCCCTGGGTGTGGGTATTGGTGTCGACTACGGCATCTATATCTACAGCCGTCTGGAAAGCTTCCTGCGCGCCGGTTTGCCGCTGCAAGAGGCCTACTACCAGACGCTTAAGTCGACGGGTAAAGCGGTACTGTTTACCGGCCTGTGTCTGGCGATTGGGGTGGCGACCTGGATGTTCTCGGCGATCAAGTTCCAGGCGGATATGGGGTTGATGCTGACCTTTATGCTGCTGTGGAACATGTTCGGTGCCATCTGGCTGTTGCCAGCACTGGCGCGCTTCTTGATCAAGCCTGAGAAGCTCGCAGGTAAAGTCGGTGGCTCCTTGCTCTCGCACTGATACTCGCGAGCGTTACAAAAAAACCGCAGCCTTGGCTGCGGTTTTTTTATGGCTGAGGTACCTGTTAACTGTTGTAAAGCATAGCCTCCCTTAGCGGCTGGCTTGCCTGCAGGATTGCCGGTGTACTTGCGTTTGCTTCGCGGTGGCCTTTGTTACAAAAAGCCGCTCCTACACAAATCCGGCATTTGCAGCAGTTATATCGGCTGGTTACGCCCTGTAGGAGCGGCTTTAGCCGCGATTGGCCGGTGCAGGCAGCACCTAACTCCCTCTTACGAAAGGCTACGAGCCTTGCAATAGTTAACGGCTACATAGTCTTTATGTTGCTGTATGCAACTGCGCTTTATGGTTTCAAACCCAGGCGTTGAGTGAGCGCCTGGGTTTGTCGCAAACTGGTTTTTACGCCTGCATTTAGCGCGGATACAGCGGCGGTAACGGGCTAGGTTCTTGGGCGCTGCTGCCGACGGATTCGGCGGCGGGCAGGGTGCGGATGGCGCGCCACAGGTCTTCGCCTTGCCAGTGCTGGCCGGTTTCGCTGTAGAGCGCGCCATTGAGGCCGTCGAGGGCGGCCGACAAGGGTAGGAACCGCGCGGCTAAGTCGGCCAGGGTTTCCGGTTGCTGGCGCGCCCAGGCATCCAGAGCTTGACGGGTGGCTTGCGGCTCGTTGCTTTGACAGGCGCGTTTCAGGTCATCCAATAGGGTGCGCGGGCTCGGGCCGGTTTGGCTGGCGGCGGCTATGGCCGGTTGGCGGCGGGCGCGCCACCACAGGCCAAAGCCTAGCAGGGTGGTGCTGGCCAACACGGCACAGGCCAGTTGCCAAGGCCACAGGGGCGGCCCTTCAATCGCCGGCAACAGCGCTGGTGGCTCGTTGCTGGTTGGTGACTCCAGTCCTGGATTAGCCGCGACTTCTAGTTGCCGGGCCGGCAGGCTTAAGTGTTCGAGGGTATCGGTTTGGGTGTTCCACCATGGCAGCTCTATGGCCGGCAAGTCGACTGTGCCGCTGCGGTTGGGCACCAAGGCTTCGCGCTCCTCGCGACTGCCGAGCAGGCCCTGCTCATTGATTTGATTGCTCAGTTGCGGCTGGTCCGGGTAGTTGCGCAGCCCGGCAATTGAGCTGCTGGGCAGCGGCGGCAGTTGGGCGCTGGAGAGGCCTTCGGCGTTGAGCTTAAGGATCCGGGTCAGCGAATCGCCGACCTTGACCTTGTCCGGTTGCGGGCTCCAGTCCTCACTGAGGGTGAGTGCCCGTGCCGGCAGCCAGGCGGCGTCGGCGGGGTACTGCGCCGGCTTGGCTTTGACCTGCAGATTGATCGGCGCCGAGTTAACCCGGGTCGGTCGGCCGGGGCGGTCAAAGGGGCTGAAGTCATTGTTCTGTCGGGCGCTGGCGACCGTGGCGCTGAACTGCAGGGCCGGAATGGTCAGCTCGCCACTTTGCTGGGGAAAGATGCCGTAGCGCAGTTCGATCACGCCATGGCGTACGCCGTTCAGGAGTTTTTCGTAGGTGCGTGGCTCGCCCAGTTGTTCAATACGCGCATTGGTCATTTGCAACGGGGTCAGGCTGCTGTCGTCGTACAGCGATACCGAGTGGTAAATGCGCAGGGTCAAAATCGCCTGGGCCTGCACATAGACGTTGTCCTGGTCGAGGCTGGCCTCGATAAACACCGGCGCCAGTTTGCCCTGGGCTTTTTGACTGGCGGCGGTTAATACATGCAAGGTTATCGGTTGGCTGCTGACATCGCCCAGCTGGATCGGCGGTATCACCACATAGCCGGTTTGCTTGGGCTGCAGGGTAATGACCCAGCTGGTGGTGGAGTGGGCGTTGCCATTATTGCTGCTGATTTGATTGAGTTGCCGCGTGCCCAGTTGCTCGAACAGTTCATTCAGCGGGCTGAGGTCGGGTTTGCCGAACAAGGTGATGTCATCGGACTCAAGCGTTAGCTCGACGGTTTCACCCTCGCTCAATTGCACACGGTCAACCCGCGCACTAAAGCCTGCGGCCTGCGCCGACAGGCTAAACAGCGCGAGCAAGGTGAGGAGCAGAGTGAAGGGCAGTGAAAGTCGGTGGCGGATCATCGCGATTGTTCCTGACGCTGTTGCTGTTCGTACCAAAATTTACGCCGCAAGAGTTCACCCGGTTCGTCCGGGATCTGCCGCAGCCATTGTTCCAGTGCTTGCCGTTGTTCGGTGTCCAGCGGCTTTACTGGCGCGCCTTCGGGGTCGTCGCTGGGCTGGCCGGGGTCTTTGCTGTCGGCCTGCTTAGCGGATTTTTCCTGGCTGCCTGCTTGGGCTTTATCGGGCTGCTCGCCGGGCTTGGCAGGTGTCTGCTGGTCAGCTGGGTTTTGCGCCAAAGCCGGCTCGATCGGCTGCTTGGCTTGGTCTTTGTCAGCGGCGTCGTTCGCCGGCTTTGCAGCGGACGGTTTTGTCGCCGACTGCTCTTTTGGCTCGCCAGATTCTTGCTGCGACTTGGCGTCCGGCGCAGGCTCGCCGGGTTTCTGCGCTTGCTCCCCGGCTTGATTTTGTTGTTGTTGCTGTTGCTGCGAGGACTGCGAATCCTGTGACTGCTGATCTTTATTGGGTTGTTGTTGCTGATCTTGTTTTTGCTGCTGTTGCTGTTGTTGCTTACGATGTTGCAGGGCTTGCTCGACCAGGGCTTTGTTTTGTTTGGCTTGGATCAGATCGGCCTGGCGCTCCAGCGCTTGTTCGTAAGCGTCGATCGCCGCTTCCAACTCGCCGGCTTTGGCCAGGGCATTGCCACGGTTGTAGTGATCGGTGGCGCTATAGCCTTGGGCGAAGCGTTCAGCGGCGCCGTTGTAGTCGCCAGCTTGATACAGGGCTTGGGCTTGCCATTGTGGGTTGGTAAAGCGTTTGGCCGCCTCCAGGGGTTTTTGCGCCTCAAGCAGGCGCTGGCCCTGTTGGTCGGGGCGCAGCCAGAGGTCATTAAACTCGAAGGCGTAGCTCGGTTGTGGGGCGGCCAATAACAACGGCAGCAGCAGGGGCAAGCAGAACAACCAGCCGCGTCTCCCTGCGCAGGCGGCCAGCAGCAACAGCGGCAGTAACAGCCAGTGACCTTGATCGGCCCAGGTGGTCAGCTGCGTCGGCTCAGTGCCTTCGCGCAGGCTTTGCGCGCCATCGAGCAGGTTGAGGCTGCGCAAGTCGTCATCATCCAGGCTGGCGCCGGCATAACGGCCGTCCACTTCACTGGCCAGTTGCTTGAGGCTGCGACTGTCCAAGCGTGGCAGCAGAATCGCGCCTTGGGCGTCTTTCACAAAGCCGCCGCCTTCCAGGGCAATAGGCGCGCCTTCGTTGGTGCCAATGCCGAGAATCAACAGCTGGGCTTTTTGCTGCTTGAGGACTTGGCGAATACCGTCTTGTTCTTGCGGGTCAAGGCCGCTGTCGATCAGCAGTATTTTGCCCGCGCCCTGGGCGCCCTGTTTGAGTAACTCGGCGGCTAAGCTGACGGCCAGATCGGCGCGCTGGCCGGCGGTGGGCATGATCGACGGGTTCAGCGATTCGAGCAGATTGCGACTGGTGGCCAAATCATCCGACAGCGGCACCAGGGTGTGGGCGCTGCCGGCAAACACCACTATCGCCGTTTGCGCATCGCGCCGGCTTTGCAGTAAATCCAGCAATTTGCGCTTGGCCTGGGCGAGGCGATTGGGCTGCACGTCGCTGGCCAGCATCGCCGGGGTCAGCTCCAGCACTACCACTAGAGGGTCGGCACGCTTCAGGCTGTTTTGTTCGACCCGCTCCCAGCCGGGGCCGAGCAGCGCCAACAACGCCAGCAGCCATGCCAGCGCCAGCGCCAGCCAGGGCAGGCGGCTATTGCGAGCACTGGCGCCGCTGAGCAGCACCTGATGAAAGGCCGCTGGTAGCAAACTTTGCCAGCGCCCGGCGCGCTGCTGGCGATGCCAGAGTTGCCACAGCAGCCAGCCGAGTAGCGGCAGCAACAGCAGCCAAAACGGTCGCAACCAATGAGGCCACAGTCCGCTCAGTGCGAGGGCGCTCATGCTTGCCTCCGCAGCCACTGGGGCCTTAGTCGTTGAATGCTGGGCCAGAGTTCGCGGCTCGCCAATAGCAGGCTAAGCAGTAGCGCCACGCTCAGTGGCCAGCAATACAGCGCCAGTGCCGGGCGGGCTTGGGTGGATTGTTGGGCTACCGGTTCGAGTTGGTCGAGGCTGGCTTTGATCACTTCCAGTTCATCGGCGTCGCGGGCGCGAAAATATTGCCCGCCGGTTTGGCTGGCAATGGCCTTGAGGGTCGGTTCATCCAGGTCGGAGCCGGGATTCAGGCCAAACATGCTCAGGAGGCCGGCGTCGGGATCGGAGCCAATGCCGATGGTGTAGATTTTCACCCCCTGTTCGGCGGCCAGGCGGGTGGCCGTCAGCGGTTCGATGGCGCCGGCGGTGTTGGCACCATCGGTAATCAGTACCAGTATCCGGCTATTGGCCGGGCGCTGGCGCAGGCGTTTAACCGCCAAGCCAATGGCATCGCCAATCGCGGTGTTCTTGCCGGCGATGCCGATCACCGCCTCATCCAGCCAGGTGCGCACCGTGTGGCGGTCGAAGGTCAGCGGGGCCTGCAGATAAGCCTGGCTGCCAAACAAAATCAGGCCGACGCGGTCGCCACGGCGCTGTTCGATAAAGTCGCTGAACAGGTGTTTGACCAGGCTCAGGCGGTCGACGTCCTGACCCTGCCACTGCATGTCGCGCTGCTCCATGGAGCCGGACACATCCACCGCGACCATCAGGTCGCGGCCACTGGCGGCCAGCGGCAAGGGTTCACCGACCCATTCCGGGCGGGCTGCGGCCAGCAGCAGCAACAGCCAGATCAGTGCAAAAGGCAGTTGTTGCTGCCAGGCCGATAAATTGGCCCGCGCCCGGCGGCCGGCCAGGGCCTCCAGCTCCGGTAAGAAGCTGACGTTGAGCGCCGCCTCGCCGCTGTCGGCCACTGGCAACCAGCGATGCAACAGCCAGGGCAGCGGCGCGAGCAAGAAGATCCACGGCCAAGTGAACTCAAACATGTTTACGAATCCAGATTTCAATCGATTGGTTCAGGCCTTCGATGGCTTTGTCATCGAGCTTGCATTGCGGCCGATAAGCGCCATCCACCAGCACCATCCAACGGGTCAGCCCGGCGGCCGGGCAGCGACTGTCGAGGAAGGCCAGCCAGGCGCGGCCATTCAAGGTATGGCTGTGATTGTCCGGGTAATGGCTGCGGCACAGGCGTTTGAGCAGGCCATTGAGTTGCTGCAGCCAAACCCCGGCGGGCTGATCGTAGGGTTTTGGCAATAGGGCCAGCTCGGCCAAGGCCGCCGTGCGCAACGGATCAAGGGGCAGTTGGTCGCGATTTTTTTTGCGTTGCTTGGGCAATTTACGCACTAGGCGCCACAGGCCCCAGAGCAGCACCGGCAACAGCGCCGCCAACAGCCACCAGCCAGGGGCGGGCGGCCACCATTGAATGGCGGCGGGGGCGATTAAGGGTTGCAGTTGCTCAAGAATGGGCTGAGTCGCTGGTGTGGCGATCTGAGGTTGCAGTGGCTCGAGTGAGTTCATCGGTTCTTTCTCGGGCGCAGGGCCTGCAGGTGTTCACGGATCTGTTCGAGTGGCGGACTTTGGGTGGTCAAGGGCATCAGCGGGGTGCCGAGTTTTTGCGCCAGCAGTTTCCAGCGGGCGCGGCGTGCATCGCCCATTTGTCGATAGGCCTGGCGCAAGTCGCTGCTGTGGGTGTCGAGTTCGAGCTGGGCATCGGCCTGACTAAAGCGCAGCAAGCCGGCGGCCGGCAGATCGTGGTCAAGCGGGTCGGACAACGGCAGCAGCAGCAAATCGGTGTGCCGGGCCAGCAGCGTCAGTTGTTGCTCGGCGCTGTCCGACAAGGCGCGCTCATCGCACAACACAATCGCCAGACTGCCGGGGCGTAACACTTCGCGGGCGCGGCGCAGGGCCAGGCTGAAATCGTCGCCCTCCAGTTGCAGCTCGCTGTGCAGGGTTTGATTGGCGCGCGCCAGGCGGTTGAGCAATTGCAGCAGGCTCTGCTTGCTGCGCCGTGGCTTGATCTCGTGTTGTTGGTTGTTGCCAAACACCAAACCGCCGATCCGGTCGTTATGCCCCAACGCGGCCCAGCCAATCAGGCTGGCGGCGTGGGCGGCGAGCACCGATTTGAACATCAGGCTGCTGCCGAAAAACAGCCGACGGCTTTGCTCGACCAGGATATAAATCGGCCGCTCGCGTTCCTCATGGAACACCTTGGTGTGCGGCACCTGGCTGCGCGCGGTGACGCGCCAATCGATGGTGCGCACATCATCGCCCGGCTGGTAAACCCGCACCTGATCAAAGTCGACCCCGCGCCCGCGCAGCTTGGAGTGGTGTAAACCGGCCAGCGGGCTGTGCTTGGCGTTAGTTGAAAACAACTGCAACTCACGGGCGCGATGACGCATCTCGATCAGCTCATTGAGGCTGACCTGGATGCCCGGCGTGGC
>JAIERD010000330.1 GCA_019747155.1 Pseudomonadaceae bacterium | reverse complement strand
AGGCGAAATCAGCCGAAAAAGCGCAGTTTACTGGTCGTAAATGAGCATTTTGAGGCTGATTTCAACGCCGCATAGCCTAGCGCTGTAGTTTTTCAACGGTCTGCCAAGCGCCGCCACCGCGAAAAATGCCGCTCAGGATACCCGCTTGTGCCGCACTGCGCCCGCTCAGACCTGGCGCGGTAAAGTCAGCAACACCTCAAGGCCGCCGAAGGGTGAGTTGTGCAGCTCAATAGAACCCCCATGCAGCTCAACCACCCGCTGCACAATCGACAAACCCAAACCGGCGCCCTGCCCCATGCCTTGGCGGAAAAAACGCTCGAAGAGCTTCTCGCGCAGCTCGGTCGAAACACCCGGACCACTGTCTTGCACGCGCAGCAATAACGCGCCGGGCTGCGCCTCAAGGCAGACCCGAATGCGCCCGCCCGTGGGGGTGTATTGCACGGCATTGCCGACCAGGTTCTGCAGCAGGGTGCCCAGACTCGGCGCATCGGCGACCAGCTGAAAATTATCGCCCTCGGTCTGCAACTCCAACTCTTGCTGACGGGCCAGTGCCAGCGGCGTCAACTCGGCCAGCTCTTGGCGCAGCAAGGCGGCGAAATCCAGCTCGCTCATGCTCAACTGCACCGCCGCCGGTTCCAGTCGCGCCAAGGTCAAGAGCTGGGTAACCACCCGAGTGGCGCGTTCGACGCCATTGCCCAGCTGCAACAGGGCATTGGCACGATCAATTGGGTCTGGCGCCTGCTGGGCGTTTTGCGCATGAATGCGCAGCACCGCCAACGGCGTACGCAACTCATGGGCGGCGTCGGCCAAGAAGCGCTGCTCACGGGCCAGCAACTGGGCAATTTGTTGCAGCAAGCGATTTAACGCCGCCACCATCGGCTCCAGTTCACGCGGTAACGGTGCCAGCAACAACGGCGCCAAGTTATCCGGCGCCCGGCTTTTTATGAAACTGGCCATCTGCGCCAGCGGACCTAAGCCCCAACCGATCGCCAGCCAAATCAGCAACGCCAAAATGGGTAAAGCCAACAACTGTGGCAGCAAAATTCGCCGGGCAATCAAACCGACCAGTTCACCGCGCACATCCTCACGCTCGCCAACCAAAATCCAACGCTGGTCAGGCAAGTCATGCAGCAAAAAAACCCGCCAGTGATAGGCCCCAACCGGCACATCGTGATAACCCGCCAAGCCCGCCGGTAGCGGTGCAGCCGCGCTAACGGAGCTGCCGCCAGGCAGGATCATTAACAACTGCGCCAGCAACTCGTTCGGGGCGCTGGCCGACTGCAATAATAACTGGCCGCGATTATCCAGCAGCTGAAAAGCCATTTTGCTTTCGTAAGGATGGCCAGCGCGCAGATCATCGGCATCCATAGCTTCGTTTTGCGCGGCAAACGCATCATCCAGCGCGGCCTGCAACAGATGCTGAGCCGCTGGCGAAACATCCCGGCCGACCATTCCCTGCAGCAAGCGGGCGCTTTGCGCCAACTGCGCATCGAACAGTTCCTCAATCTCATGATTGGCGTCGCGATAGCTTTTGTACGACATCAGCATCATCGACACACTCAATACGCCGAGCACTAACACCAAAGTGCGGGCACGAATAGAACGCAGCATGGACACCTACTTATTATCGACCGCCAGATCCAGCAAATAACCCACGCCGCGCACGGTGCGGATCAGCTCCGGGAAGAATTTTTTGCGCAGGTGATGAATATGCACCTCCAGGGCATTGCTCTCCACCTCCTCGTCCCAGCCGTAGAGCACTTGCTGCAGTTTGTCGCGGGTCAATACCCGGCCCGGCTGGACCAATAACTCCTGCAGCAACAAGAATTCCTTGCGCGGCAAATTGACCACCCGTTCTTGAAAGCGTACTTCCTGATTGACCGGATCGAGGCTGATGCCACGAAACTCCAGCAGTGGCTGCACCCGATTGAAGCTGCGCCGCAACAGCGCCCGCAAGCGGGCTTTAAGCTCCGCGACATCAAAAGGTTTGGTCAGATAATCATCGGCGCCAGCGTCCAGTCCGGCAATCCGATCGGCCGTGGCATCGCGCGCGGTGAGCACCAACACCGGCACCGGATTAGCCGCCGAGCGCAGATTTTTCAGCAATTGCAGGCCGTCCATGCGCGGTAAACCAAGGTCGAGAATCACCAGCTCAAAGCTTTCACTGCTCAAGGCATGCAGGGCACTGACGCCGTCCTGCAGCCAATCGACCGTGTAGCCTTCGGGCTTGAGGGCGGTGCGAATGCCCTCACCCAAGGCCAGGTCATCTTCAACCAACAAAATGCGCATGCAACGTCTCCATGTCAGTTATATGAGCTTACTTAAGCTCGTCCTGCACCTTGGTCAGCAAGGCGTTAACCTCGGCGCGACGACCTTGATCGGCGACTTCCCGACCCACTCGGGGCTCGGCTGCCAAAGCCTTTTCCAAGGCAACTTTGGCTTCGCTGTAACGCTTTTGCCGGAACAGAAAATCAGCGTAGAAGTAGTTCGGATCAATCCCATTCGGATTCAACTGCAACGCTTGTTTGAGCATCTTCTCCGCTTGCTCATCATCGCCAAAGCCTATCGGCCAACCGGGAACTTGGTAATAGAGCGCCCCCATGCTGGTGTAAGCCGAGCCGTTCAAGGCATCTGGGTTAAGCGCCAGTGCCTGCTCCAGACTGGCCTTGGATTGCTTGACCAGATCCAGCGCACCCAAACCACCTTTGGCGCCGGCGTAGGTGCTCAGCACAATGCCGCGCCAGATATAAAATTCAGCATCTTTAGGGTTGTTGCGCACCTGCGTTTCGGCCTCGGCGGCCAGCACGGCGAAGGCCGCCTCACGCTGCTCTTTGGGTAATTGATAGTTAATTTCAGCCCAGCGACTTTGCAGCATCTGCAGGCTTTTTTGACCGCTTTCACTGAGGGCAAAACTGGGCAAACTGGCCAGGCACAAAAGTCCGGCAACCAGGCAACGTAACTTCATAATCAAGAACTCCGAGTGCGCGCAAAGCGCTGGATGATGGGTAACTGTTTACGCAAGGCCTGATCGACCACCCGTGGCAGCAAGCTATTGAGGCGGACAAAAAACTTTTCCGGCCAACCCAGATACAACTCTTCACGCTCACGCACTATGGCTCCCACCACCTGCGCAGCCACTGCTACAGGGTCGTCCATGGCGACGTTGAGCTCATCATTCATGGCCACCACGGCCGCACTGTTCATGCTGGTTTTGGTCGCCCTTGGGGCAATGTACAGAACCTTCATCTGAGTATCCGCCAGCTCACGGCGTAACGCCTCGGAAAACCCGCGCAGGGCAAATTTGCTCGCGCAGTAGGCAGCAAAACCTGGATAACCGATGGAGCCAAAGGTTGAACCCAGATTAACCACCAAGGCCCGCCCCTGAACGCGCAGCATTGGCAGTAATTTATGGGTCAGCTGCAAGGTTGCGGTCACGTTGAGGCTAATCAAACTGGCAATGGCCGCTTCGTCGTGCTGCTCAAGCAAGCTAAAGCGATTGCTACCGGCGGCGTTAATCAAGGTATTCAGTCCGCCGAAACGCTGGGCCGCCGCCAACACCGCTTCGCGACCTGCGCCCTCAGCAATATCGGCCTGCACCAGCTCGATTTGCCCAGGAAAACGCAATGCCATGGCCTCCAAGGCCTGCATGTGCCGCCCGACCAACAACAACTTGGCCCCGCCCGCCGCCAAACGCTCGACCAGTGCCTGACCTATGCCGCCGCTGGCGCCGGTAATAACCGCACGACAATCGATAAGTTGCATACGACCCCCTTAAGCCGACAACGGCAGGCTGCGAAACATATCGCCATACAGGCGGTAAACCACCTTGGCGGTGTGCACCACAGCGGCTTGGTCGGCCGGGTCGTCGAGACGATTCATCAGCTTTTTGTAAAACTCCATGTGATCGATATCCAGGCTGCCATGGGAGATCAGGTAACTAAACGCCTGTTCCGGCAAACCCAACTCCCCCTTGATGATGCCGGCAGCGTGGGTTGCCAGCGCAATACTGGTGCCTTCCAGCACGTTAACCATGCCGAAAAAACTCACCGGATTGCCTCTGTTGATCCGGTCATAGACATAACTGACCATCAACTCAGTCGGCAAATTTGGCGTCGCGTGGCGCACCCCTTCGGCATCGGCGCCACAGGCGCGAATATCATTGAGAATCCACTCCTGATGGCCGTACTCCTCTTCGATGTACTCGGCAATCGCCTCGCGCAGCCATTCCAAGCGCTCCGGTAAACGTGCGCCACAGGCCATCAATAACGGCACCGTGTGCTTAACGTGGTGATAAGCCTGCCCCAGAAACGCCACATAACTGGCGGCGCTCACGGTGCCCGCCAGCACCTGGGCAATGATCGGCGCGCTGAGCAGATACTCGCGTTCAGCCGTGGTTTGCTTTTGCAGTTGATCAAAAAAATTCATGCAGCCTCCTAAAGTGCTTCACTGGCCAACAAGTGATCGATGGCCGCCTGGTAATGACTCAATAACGCCGGACGCCGTAGCCGACCATTGCTGGTGGCCAAGCCGTTGCTGTCGCTAAAGGGTTGTTCTGCGCGCAACCACTGATGGGCGCGGGCATAGTCCGGCAAACCACGATTAACCTCGGCAACTGCGGCGGCCAACTCGGCATCGCTGGTGCTGGCAAACCGCGGCAGCAGCACCGCCACATTGGCCGGCAGCGCCTCGCCATGCAGCCAGGCCTGAGCAATCGGCAATTGCTGGACAAGCTCGGCCTCAACCCACTCAGGATTAACGTTGCGACCAAACGCGGTAATAAATTGATGTTTTTTGCGCCCGTGCAGCACCAAAAAAGCGCCGTCAAAATGGCCAAGGTCACCGCTGCCCAGCCACTCATCACTGAGCGCTGGCTCACCTAAATAGCCGAGCATCTGCGCGCCTTTGACCAGCACCTCGCCATCCGCAGCCAAGCGCACCTGCACGTGCGGCAACGGCGTACCGACGCTGCCAATTTTGCGCTGCAGCGGAGTGTTCAAGCACACCACCGAGGCGCACTCGGACAACCCATATCCTTCCTAGATCGGCAAACCCAAGGCATCGGCACGGGCCAGCAACTGCGCCGACACCCGGCCACCACCAACCGCCACAAAGCGCAGCGAATCGGGGATCGGCAAGCCGCGCTCGGCGGCCGTGACCAAAGCCAGCAGCAGTTGCGGCAGCAGAATCAAACTGTGCGGCTGCAGGCGGTTCAGGCTGCGCAAAAAACTCGGCAGATCAAACTGACTGGCGCCCTTGAGGCCAACCTCGGCCAGCGGCACTAACTCAATAGTGGCGCCGGCCAGCAGAGGCGCATAAATGCCGGCGATGTTTTCCAGCAAAGTGGCCAGCGGCAGCACGCACAGATGGCGCTCGACCTTACAGGGCGCACTGGCCTGCCAGAGGCTCTGCGCCACCCGCAACTGCAGCGCCGCATCCAGGCACACGCCTTTGGGCTGGCCGGTGGTGCCTGAGGTGTAGGTGATTTTCAGTGTCCCGACCGGTAGCGGCGTCACCTGCGGCTGCGGGCGCTGCAACAACCCAGGGCTGACCGGCATAAAGCCCAGCGCCGCAAAGGCCGCCGACTGATCGCTGATCAAGCTGTCTACGCCGGCATTATCCAGCACATGGCGTTGTTGCTCAGCAGAGAAAAACCCAGGTAAAGGGATGCAGACCACACCGGCCATCAAGGCGGCCAGATCCCACAATACCCACTCCACACCATTATCCAGCGCTAGACCTAAACGCTGCGCACCCAGTTGGTGCAGTTGCTCGGCACGCGCTTGGGTTTCGAGCAGTAACTGCGCATAGCTGAGTTGCCGCTCAGCTTCGACCAACGCCGGGCGCTGACCATGGGCGCGCAACGCCGCTATAAAGGTTTCAACCGCAGCTGACATTGGCCAACTCCTCAACCGCGTAGAACGGTTGGTAGCCCAGGCGGCGATAAACACCCATGGCCTGCAGGCGCTGATGACCGGTGTAAATATCACCCACCATGACCTGCGGCGCGGTGGCGTAATAGCTGCCCCAATCGCCAAGCTCGGCGCCCATGCACGCGGGGTCGGCCAAGCCCAGCGACAACGGACTCAAACCTAAACGTTGAAAGCTATTCAGTAACGTCGTAGTGCCGGTAAACGTAACGCAACGAAACCCTAGCGCCACCAGCACGTCAGTCAGCGCCACTATTAATAGGCGCGCGTGCCCCGCGCCCACTGCGGCCAGGTTGCCCACTTCAACGATTTCATTGCGCTTAAGGTAACGACCGTTACCGGCGGTAATCTCTTGCTCGATGGGGCGGCTGAGGTAACGCTCTAAAAACAGCTCCCCCGCATCCGCGCCACGAATTCCAACGGCGGCTTGCAGTTGCCCCGCCGAATTCTCCAACCCCAGCAGGCAGGGCATGAAGTGCTCAATTTTCGCCCCATAGTGTTCAGCAAAACGCACACGAATAAAATTTTCTATCTCACTTCGACGCTTTGTGCACGGATGTTGCTTAAGTAAATACAGCGACAGTGCAGGGTCGTGCCCGATCCGGGCCAACGCCCCTTCATGATGTTCCCAAGGCAACTGCATACCATCCACCCCTAGCCGTTATGTCTGCTGGGGATGGATTTTCAGCAATCAACCTTAACGAATACTTAAGCCATAACAGCCAAAAAATGACGGCAAAATGACAAGCAACGCCCCTACACTTGCGACATCAAAATTACATAATTGCGACACCGCACCAAAAAATGCCGGGCGCTTGGACCACAACTATCACCACAAGTGCCCGCGTGTTATAAATTCGGGGCCGACACAATAAGAACACCTGTCCACAAGTACACATAAGCTGGACTGAAAATTTTAAAACCAAAGGAGCAAACCCAATGCAAATGATGAAGTGGAGCGTAATGGCCCTGGCTATCGCCGCGGCAACGACCCAACTGGCTTTCGCCGACGACCAAGACGACGCCTTGGCCAAAGAAAACCTGTCCAGCCAAGCCAAATCCAATGGTTTCCTGGAAGACAGCACTCTTGACCTGCTGAGCCGTAACTTCGCATTTCAGCGCGACTTCAAAAACAATGCACCTGGCAAAAACATGACCAATGAGTGGGCTCAGGGCGAAATGCTCAACTACTCCTCGGGCTTTACCCAAGGCACCGTTGGTTTCGGCGTTGACGCTTTTGGCTACCTAGGCATTAAGTTGAACAGCGGCAAGGGCACTTCAGGCACCGGCCTGCTGTCTATCGATGACGACGGCCGCGCTCACGACGAATACGCCAAAGCCAGCGGCGCAGTGAAATTGCGTGTATCTGAAACTGTGGCTAAATACGGTGACATGCGCACCGCAGCTCCAGTATTTGCTACCTCTGACTCGCGCCTGCTGCCAGAAAGCGCTACCGGTTTCAACGTGATGAGCGAAGAAATCAGCGGCCTGGTTGCCGAAGCCGGTCACTTCACCGCTTACAGCAACCGCAACTCGAGCAACTTCGACGACTCGCTGAGCACCAACTATTCGGGCGCTCTCCCTGACTCAATCTCCTACTTCGGCGCCACCTACGCGATAACCGACGAGCTGAGCAGCAGCTTCTACGCCTCGGAAGTTGAAGATAACTGGCGCCAGTACTACGCCAACGTCAACTACGGCATCGAGTTGGCAGACGACCAAAAAGTAGCTGTTGACTTCAACATCTACCGCACCAACGATTACGGCAATGCGGACTCTGGCAGCATTAGCAACACCACCTTCTCGCTGGCACCGTCTTACACAATCGGCGCGCACAAGTTCACCGTGGCCTATCAGCAGGTTCGTGGCGACACCCCGTTTGACTACGTTGGTGACGACTCGATCTTCGTGGCCAACTCTGTTCAATACGGCGACTTCAACGCTGCTGGCGAAAAGTCTTACCAGGCTCGCTATGACATCGACATGACCACCTTTGGCGTTCCCGGCCTGAGCTTCATGGCTCGTTATGTTACCGGCTCGGGCATGGACAACAGCGGCGACAACAGCGGCGTCTACAACACCTCGTCGACACCTGATGTTGACAACTCCAAAGGCGGCAAGGAGTGGGAACAAAACTTCGAAGCCAAGTATGTATTCCAAGATGGCGTAGCCAAGGACCTGTCCCTGCGTCTGCGTGAAGCTGTTTACCGTGGCAACGAGCAAGCCAACGGCGTTTACGGCTCCGACGTAAACGAACTTCGCCTGATCGCCGAATACCCACTGAGCATCCTGTAACTCAGCGGTAATTCGTAGCAACACAAAAAAGCCCGGTTCGCCGGGCTTTTCTTTGCCTATAAACCTTGAGCAAGCACTACAGCGGCAAGGCGTAAGTACCAGTCACATGGGCCACCAGATCATCCTCAGCCCCTTGCGAGTACAGCGACACCTCGCACACAGCTTGCCGACGTGACAGGCGCAGAATGCGCGCCTCGGCGACCAGATCAACTGGCTTGGGCTTGGTCAAAAAGTTGATATTCAGGTTGGCGGTAACCGCCATCTCGACCCGCCCCAAACGACCCAGCACCACCGCATACATGGCCGCATCGGCCAGCGACATAATGACAGGCCCCGACAGCGTGCCACCAGGGCGCACCAATTTGCCGTGAAACGGCACCCGCGCCACGGCCTTATTCATATCCAAATGATCAATCTGCAGGTCGATGTCATCCGCCATGGGCACGCCCAGACGAATCAAACTTTGCACCTGTTCTGCGCTTAAAACACTCACCGGCATTCCCTCTGGCTATCAGGCTGGCCGCCTGTACGCGACTGTACAGGCACCGTACAATGGCCAACTATTCCAAGCAGCTGTTCAACATAGTTACGCGCGGGGCTGCAATGCCCGCACTGCGCCGATATTGAACAGATTCCACGCCTTCGCAACTGACAAAACGGCCAATCATGCGCACCAGCCAGTATCTGCTCTCGACCCTTAAAGAAACCCCCTCTGACGCAGTCGTCATCAGCCACCAATTGCTGCTGCGCGCCGGCATGATCCGTCGCCTGGCCTCGGGCCTGTACACCTGGCTGCCGATGGGACTACGGGTATTGCGCAAGGTCGAGGCGATAGTGCGCGAAGAGATGAACGCCGCCGGCTCCCTGGAAGTGCTGATGCCGCTGTTTCAGCCAGCGGAGCTCTGGCAAGAATCCGGGCGCTGGGAAGAGTACGGCCCCGAGCTGCTGCGGGTGAAAGACCGCCACGGCCGCGAATTTTGCGCAGGGCCTACCCACGAAGAAGTGATCACCGATCTGGCCCGCAACGAGCTCAACAGCTACAAGCAGTTGCCGCTCAACCTGTATCAGATCCAGACCAAGTTTCGCGATGAAATCCGCCCGCGCTTTGGCCTGATGCGCGGCCGTGAATTCATCATGAAAGACGCCTACTCCTTCCACCAGGATCAAGCGTCTCTGCAACAAACTTACGACCGCATGCACCAAGCCTACTGCAACGTGTTTACTCGCCTAGGGCTGAACTTTCGCCCGGTAGAAGCGGACACTGGCTCGATCGGCGGCACCGGCTCCCATGAGTTTCATGTGCTGGCCGAATCTGGCGAAGACGACATCGCCTTCAGCGACAGCTCTGACTACGCCGCCAATATCGAAAAGGCCGAGGCCATCCCGCGCGAAACAACGCGCGGCGCAGCCACTGAAGAATTGCGTTTGGTTGATACGCCGAACACCAAAACCATCGACGATTTGGTCAGCCAATTTGGCTTGGCCATCGAAAAAACCGTTAAGACCTTGGTCGTGCACAGCAGCGAAGCCGGCAAACTGATCGCCCTGATTATTCGTGGCGATCACGAGCTGAACGAAATCAAAGCCGCCAACCTCGAACAAGTCGCCAGCCCGCTGGTGTTCGCCTCCGAGGCCGAACTGCGCGACGCGATTGGCGCCGGCGCTGGCTCCCTGGGCCCGTTGAACCTATCGCTGCCATGCATCGTCGACCGCTCCGTAGCCCTGATGAGCGACTTCGGCATCGGCGCCAATATCGATGACAAGCACTACTTTGGCGTCAACTGGGAGCGCGATTTGCCGCTGCCTGCGGTTGCCGACCTGCGTAACGTGGTCGCCGGCGATCCAAGCCCAGACGGCCAAGGTACTCTGGTGATCAAGCGCGGCATCGAAGTCGGGCATATCTTCCAACTCGGCACCAAGTACAGCACCGCGCTGAACTGCCAGGTATTGGGCGAAAACGGCAAGCCGGTAATTCTGACCATGGGTTGCTACGGCATCGGCGTCTCGCGCGTAGTGGCCGCCGCCATTGAGCAGAACTTTGACGAGCGCGGCATTCTCTGGAATGACACCTTGGCGCCGTTCCAGATCGCCCTGGTACCGCTGCGTTACGAGACCGAAGTGGTTCGCGAAGCGACCGACAAGCTGTACGCCGAACTGACCGCCGCTGGTTTTGAAGTGTTGCTGGACGACCGTGACAAGAAGACCAGCCCCGGCATCAAGTTTGCCGACATGGAGCTGATCGGCATTCCGCACCGCATCGTCATCAGTGATCGCGGCTTGGCCGACGGTAACCTGGAGTACAAGAGCCGGCGCGAGACTGAGCCCCAGGCGCTTCCTGCCGCTGACGTTTTGGCGTTTTTGCAAGCGCGCATCCGCGGCTAAGCGAGGCCACATGTTCCGCCTAAACGCAGTTCAAACCGGCGCCGCGCTATGTGGTGCGCTACTGCTTAGCGGCTGCGCCAACCAGTTAGGCCAGCGCAGCGAGCACGAGCAACGTATCGAGCGCAAATTGCTCGAACACAGCCTGCAAATCGATGTGGGCGAGCCGCCACTGCTTGAGCTACCGCAGCGCCGGGTACGCATCCTCGAACAGAAAACCTTCGAGGTCACCGAGTTCGAGGTGAGCCGTCATTACGACCGCTATACCCCTTACCAGGGCTGGCGTGAGCTGTATGAGGTGCCGCTCGGTGCTGGCGCGGTAGTGGCCGGCGTGGGCGCCAACGTGGCCAACATCGTAACCTTTGGCAGCGTGCCCGACAGTGCCACCAAGGGCTGGTTTGACTACGGTTTCGCTGGGCTCAACCCAGCCATGAACGTCGAGTCCCACGGGCGCTCACAGCAAAATTTGGCTGGCACCGACGAAACCCAACTGGCTACGCGCAAAGAGTATTCCAGCCTGCCCTGGGCGGATCGGCCGGTCAGCGTTATCGCAGGCAAGCAGCACCACGAACTCAGCACCGACAGCAAGGGCATACTGCGCCTGAACCTGCTCGACAGCCCGTTCGCTGAACAAGCCAATATCAGCCGTGTCGGCAAACTGCAGCTCAGCGTCAGCGACCCACAAGACGATACCAAGGCCCAAGCAACCTTACTGGTTAGTCGCTCACTGCGCGGCAAGCTGGTGGAAGCCCACGGGTTGATATTTGACGATTTAGAGGGCGACGATGTCGCCCAGTGGGTGCATAGGGTTAAACGCTTGGCCGATTTAGGCCTGGAAGAAGAAGCCAGCGAGCTGGAACAAAGCCTGATCGAACTCACCCGTAACGACCCGGAACTGCAGCAGGAGTTTCTGCAAGCGCTGCAAAAGAATGCCGGCCGTCTGGCAGCTGACCCCGGCGCCAACGATTAAGGCCATGTACTCGTTATGCGTTGAAGACCGATTTCGCTGGGTGGGCTTCAGCCCACCGCATCAGGATGTAAGAGGCTTGGTGGGCTAAAGCCCACCCTACACAAAGCCAATCGCCGGCAACACTAAACGACCACGTAGCCAAAAATAATCCCCTGTTGCTGCCAACACGCGGCAGCAGACGGTTTAACCAATCTGACTGAAAAACACCCTCAACGCCGCACAATAAACCCCACCACACCCTGCAGCGGCTGCTCACTTAGCGCCACCTCAGTCACCTGCGCCGCTGGTGACCCCTGAGCTAGCCAGTCCGCCAACTCTCGCACAGCCGCTTCCTCGCCTTCAATCAGCACCTCAACCCGGCCGTCAGCCAAGTTACGCACCCAGCCATCGAGTTCTAAACGCTGGGCCTGCTCATCGGTGTGTTGACGAAAGCCGACGCCCTGAACCTGGCCACTAACGATGGCATGCAAACAAATACGTGGCATTACTGCGCTCCTTTTTGTAACTGCGCCAAGCGTGCGGTTAAGCCGGCGGCGGTTTGCTCGCCGAGCAAACGCTCACGCAGCTTGCCGCTGGCATCAATAATATAAGTTACCGGCAGCACTTCACTGCGCGGCAACTGCCAGCGCGCGGCTGGGTCTTGCGCCAAGACTTGATAATTAATCCCCAGAGCCGTGCTGGCTTTAGTTAAATCGGCGCCCTGCAACTGGTCAAAATTAACCCCCAGTACGGTCACGGACGGATCGCTGGATTGCTGCGCCAGCTTATTCAACTCGACGATTTCGCCACGACAAGGGCCGCACCACTGCGCCCAGTAATTAATCAGCAACCACTGGCCTTCTAGCTGCTCAGCCGTTACCTTTCGTCCATACTGATCAACACCGTAATCTTCACTACAGCCGCCCAGCACCAGGCTAACAAGGATCACCATGAGCACCCGCCCCCTGAACCCATACCAGTGGTGTTGCATTGCCATGCCGTCGAGCCTCGTATTTGCAGGATTGTTATGACGCTGGATGCCTTGCGCCTGGAAGTTCCGGACATTCTCAATGAGCAGGCTCTGACACTGACCGAGCTGACCGAGCAACTCGCCGCAGCGCGCCTGTTGCAACCTGAAAATGCCTTACAAGAAGTGCTGAGCCTGTTGTTTCGTTGTAACCGCAGCGCTATGACCTTACTTGAAAGACAGCGCAGCCTGCAAAGCTTCAGCGATGCTTATCGTTATTACGCCCAAGCCTACGCCGGGCAAACCGCGCCACCACCGCTGTTTTTGCGTCTGTGCAGCGAGATGGCCGCCGGCTTTAAACGCCTGCTGCTGCAAATTTTGCAAGGCCGCCAACCGTCACGCCCGCACCTGGCTTGGTGTCTGTATAAGGCCCAGTATTACCTCGCACAAAGCTTGCTGCGCCACTATCAAGTCTACCAAGAGCCGCCCCCCAGCCTATGGCGTGACAGTCACTTGCTGTACTGGATCGGCGAACACCAGGACTGTCTCGACGAGCACATCGCTGCGGCCTTTATGCCCGCCCCCGCCAGCACCTTGCGCGGCCTCTATCAACAGGCCTTGCTACTGGCGCTGAGCAACCCCTTTCACCTGGCTCAAGGCGAATGCACCCAGTTATTTGCAGCGCTTGCGCCTCTGTCCTGTCTCGCTCGCTTACTGCCGTGGGATGACGACGAAGAAGGTGGCGGGCAAACCGTCGACCTGACCGCCTCCCAGCCCTGCCTGGCCTTTGATGAAGTGCCACAAGGGCAACCGAGTGATTTGCGCCGCTTCGAGTTA
This sequence comes from Pseudomonadaceae bacterium, assembly GCA_019747155.1. Lineage (GTDB taxonomy): Bacteria > Pseudomonadota > Gammaproteobacteria > Pseudomonadales > Pseudomonadaceae > Aquipseudomonas. Next base: position 3,184 of record JAIERD010000330.1, on the reverse strand, counting down.
GGTGCCTTGCTGATTGGCCTGCATGAGCCAGCGCCACTGCAAACCCCGTTTGAGCGGCAATTACTCGAACGAGTACGGGTTAACTGGTTGGGCCGCCAACAACGCCGACACGCGCGCAGCGAATACGAAGGGCCGTGCAACCTGATCATCGGTCTTAGCGATATTCACGCGCAATTATTAGAGAAACGTCCCAGCCACTGCGCCACCCTGATGCTCGACGGCAGCGCCGGCGGCGCTCGACTGCTGTGCAACAGCGACCAAGGCTCGCACTTGCCTGTCGGCCAACTGGTGCTGCTTCTGGCTGACAGCGGCACACCAACCCTGGCCTTGGTGCGCTGGCGCCACCAAAACAACGAAGGTTTGCACTTGGGCCTGCGTTACTTAAAGGGGCTGCCACGCCCGGTTTGGCTGCGCCGCTCGCCCAGCTCGCAAACCCACCCAGGCGTATTGCAAAGCACACCAGAGCCCGGCAATGGCTGGCACCACGGCATATGGCTGCCCAACGGACAGTTTGTCGAGGGTGAAAGCCTCTGGCTGCAACTGACCAACATGCCCAATCAAACCGTGGTGCAGTTACCGGCCTGCAACCTGCTCACCTCGTCGGTATCGCGCTACCCTCTGCGTTTGGCCTGAGCCTGACTGTTTCTGCAAAGCCAGTCACATAGATGCGCGCCTGACTGCACAGTTTTTAACTGGGCAGTCAGTTTAAAATTTGCTCGTCAGTTATCTATTCGAGCGTACACCGCCATGTCTTCTGCCAACGACCGTCTGATTGGCCCAGTTCCCGCGCAAATTATTAACCTCGCCCGCCCCCTCGTAACCGCCTATGACGGCCGTGTTGCCGAGTTCAATATTGCCGCCTGGCTGCAACTGTCGGGGCTCGAGCGCTTGCCGGTGTCGCTGATGATTCGCTATCTGGATGGTGAGCAACGCCGTGAAGTGGCCGTCGACCACGGTAATGTCGGTGCCCATGGCAAGGTACTGCTGTCGGGCATTGCCCGTTTGCCGGTCAAACAAAAAATCCAGCAAGCCGAAGTATTTCTGCGCAGCGCAGTGCCGGCGCAAAGCCTGCTGGTCGAGGAGTTATTTGTGCAGGCCGTCGAGCAGGTCAATAGCGACAAGCGTCAAGCGCTGGTCTAAAGCAGCGCCGATGCATCCAGAGCAACATAACCAAGCGGCTCGGCAGCCGCTAAGTTCTCGCCTAACCCCGCACCAATCGCCACACCCTCTGCCAACCCACGCGCTGGCGCCGCCAGCTCTGGCTGTGCAGGTTTTAGACTTTGCGGCCAGCAGGTAAATTGCAAACCGGTAAGCCGATTGAGCCGCTCCAGTGCCGCCTGCGGGTCGAGCTGATGAAGATAGACAACCTTGGTCTTGCTACTCATAAGCGACTACTTCCCAGTCAATCCATGACTTGCTGGCAATTGAACAACTGTCTATTCAAGTGATTGCCAGAAGCGTGCCAGCCGCCTATTCGAACGATTACACCGCTCTAAGCACCCAAACAAACCAAGCCCAAGTCTGCAGCGCGCCGCAAACTGACCATTTGCGTCACTGCGCCGGCGGTTGCAGCCAGTGCGCCAGGCTACCGTCAAAGAGTTCGGCCTGCTGCTGATAAAGACCCTCCAAAGCACCGCGCAGCGCCGGATACCAAGGTTCATCCAGCTGCACCGGCAACTGGGCAAGGCGTGGCAGCGGCCAAGGGCTGTGGCTAATTAATTGCTGCAGCGGGTAGTTCGACAGGTCGCGACACAGCACCCAGGCATCGCCACCGGTGGCGCAAATCAGCTGCTCGCGCTCAAGAAAATCAATCATTTCCAGCCATTCATCACCCGGCAACAGCCAACCGGCGCGCTGCACACTGCTGTGGCGCACCGCCAAGCCGCGCTGCTGACGCTCATGAAAGACCCGCAAAACCCCCAGCAACACCAACAACCGTGGCAAGGCGCGGCGGCGCCAGTGATGCGGCGCCGACAAATTGCACACCAACTCGGCACCAAACAGCACGATCAACCACGACAGATACAGCCACAGCAAAAACAGCGGCACTGTGGCAAAGGCGCCGTAAATCAGCTGGTAACCGGGGAAAAAACTCACATACAGGCCAAACAACGCCTTGGCCACCTCAAACAATACGGCGGTAAACAGCCCGCCGACCAGCGCATGTTTAAGCGGCACCCGGGCATTGGGGACAGTGGCGTAGATCAGCGTAAAGGCCGCCACGCTAAAAATTAGTGGGGTAAAGCCGAGCAGGGTCTTCGCCCCCACCAGCGCGTGCGGGCCCGACAACAACGAGGTGGAAGTCAGATAGGTGCTGACCGCAAAGCCGCTGCCCAGCAACAGCGGACCAAGGCTGAGGATCGCCCAATACAGCAGAAAACTGGAAACCCCACGCCGGCTCTGGCGCACTCGCCAGATGGTATTGAAGGCCTGCTCGATATTCACCAGCATCATAAAAGCGGTGACCGCCAACGCCAGCACGCCCACCCAGGTCAGCTGCCGCGCCTGCACGGTAAATGCCTTGAGGTACTCCTGCACCGCAGCGCCGGTCGAGGGCACGAAGTTACGAAACACAAAGGTTTGGATTTGCTCGCCAACCCCCTGAAAAGCCGGCACGGCCGAGAGCATGGCGAAGGTCACCGTCATCATCGGCACTACCGCAAACAGACTGGTGTAGGTCAGTGCCGCAGCGCTGCTGATACCGCGATCGGCATGGAAACGTCGAAATAAAAATCGCCAAAAATCCATCGCATCGTGAAGACGTTGGCGCATTCCTGCTCCTTGGTGGGTGATCGATTAATGCCCCGCCGCCCTGACTTTTCACACTGGGTTCAGCTGGCTGCGCAGACGCGGTTAGAATAGCCGCCCGCCTAACCAAGAAGCGACCCGCAAATGACCGATTTGACGCTCTATCACAACCCGTCTTGCTCCAAATCGCGCGGGGCGCTGGAAATACTTAAGGCTCGTGGCCTCAGCCCAAAGGTGGTGCGCTACCTCGACACCCCACCCACTGCCGCCGAACTGCAAGCCTTGCTGGTCAAACTCGGCCTGCCTGCCCGGCAACTGCTGCGTACTGGTGAGGAAGCCTACAAAAGCCTCAACCTGGCCGACGCCAGCCTTAGCGAAGCGCAATTGATCGCCGCCATGGTCGCCCAGCCCAAGCTGATTGAGCGACCGATTTTGA
>JAIERD010000285.1 GCA_019747155.1 Pseudomonadaceae bacterium | reverse complement strand
GGTGGTGCGGTGGCTGTTGGTTTCTTCGGCATCGCCTACTTTGCTGCGCACCCGGAAGTCGGTGGCGCCGTTGCCGAGAACCCGGAGCGGGTGTTTATCGAACTGGCCAAAATCCTTTTCAACCCTTGGGTGGCGGGCGTGTTGTTGTCGGCCATTCTGGCGGCAGTGATGAGCACCCTGAGCTGCCAGCTGTTGGTGTGTTCCAGTGCCTTGACCGAAGACTTCTACAAAACATTCCTGCGTAAAGGCGCCAGCCAAACCGAGTTGGTCTGGGTTGGTCGCGGCATGGTGTTGTTGGTGGCGCTGGTGGCGATCTGGTTGGCCTCCAATCCGGACAACCGCGTGCTGGGTCTGGTGTCCTACGCCTGGGCCGGGTTCGGTGCGGCCTTTGGCCCGGTGGTGATCTTCTCGGTACTCTGGAAGGGCATGACCCGCAACGGCGCCCTGGCCGGCATGCTGCTCGGCGCAGTGACGGTGATCCTGTGGAAGAACTTCTTCGGCTGGACCGGTCTGTACGAAATCATCCCAGGCTTTATCTTCGCCAGCCTCGGCATTCTGGTCTTCAGCCGCATCGGCGCCGGCCCATCCGCCGCCATGCATAAGCGTTACGCCGAAGCTGAGTTGGAGTATCAGCAAGCGCAAAACTAACACTTAGGGCGCTGACCACGGGGTTGTCTTGCTACTGGCAAGGCGGCCCCGGTTTGTTTGTGTCGTGCAATAAGACCTTATATTGCACTAGGGCAGCTCTGGATCAGGTTAAAAGGCCTTATGGTGCGCAGGCTTTGTGCGTGAACTTCTGGGCCGGTGCGACTAATCTGCCTGCAGGGGCCATGTGCGACAAAGCCATCGTCGGTCATTTTCATCCGCCAGGTAATAGCTATGTCAGAGAGCTGCTTGATCCTTCGCAATATCGCTTTGGTCTGTGGGCTGCTGTGCAGCAGTGGGGCCTGGGCGGCCAAGGTGCAAATCCAGATGCAGGACCTGCACGGCCAGCCGCTGGCCGATGCGGTGGTCACTTTGCAGGGGCCGTTGGGGGCGGCCGTGAGCCCGGCGCCGGCGATAATGGACCAGGTGCAAAAGCAATTTTTGCCCAAGGTCTTGGCGGTGCGCAGCGGCACCCGAGTGAGCTTTCCGAACCGCGATGACATCCGTCATCAGGTGTATTCCTTCTCGCCGGCCAAGCGTTTTGAACTGCGCCTGTACAAGGGCACACCGTCGGAGCCGGTGTTGTTCGACAAGCCGGGGCTGGTGGTGCTGGGCTGCAATATCCACGACTGGATGCTCGGTTATATCTACGTCACCGACGACCCCTGGTTTGCGGTCAGCGATGCCAGCGGTCAGCTCGATTTCCAGCAGTTGCCAGCTGGCCGTTACGGCGTGACGGTGTGGCATCCGCAGCTGGTCGATTCATTAGCGCAAAGCAGTGCCGATATCGAGGTGCCTGCCGCCGGGTTGCAGCTCAAGTTGCCGCTGGCCGTGACTGCCGCGTCCGGCCCGGCCAGCGTGACCCCCGCCGCCCCGACGGGCTTTGCTGAAACGTTCAAAAAGGCCGTCAATGAAGATCAGCCATAGCTTTCAAACCCGCATTGCCACGGTGCTGATCCTGCTGCTGTTGGTGGTGGTTGGGGCGCTGTACTTTGCCGTGCAGGTGGCCACTGCGGCGGCGGTCAAACAGCAGGCCGTGGCCCAGTTAGGGGTGGGTGTGCGGGTCTTTGAGCGGCTGCTGGATAACCGTGGGCGGCAGCTGCGTGATGCCTTGCAGGTGTTGTCGGCCGATTTTGGTTTCAAAGATGCGGTGGCCAGCAATGACGCCGCCACCATTCGCTCGGTGCTGGCCAACCACGGCGCGCGCATCAGTGCCAGTGAAGTGCTGTTGTTGGGTCTGGATGGCAGCGTGCTGGCCTCCAGTGTTGATAGTTTTGCCGCCGGCAGCCCGTTCCGTTACAGCCAGCAGTTACTGCAAGCGCGGCAGCTGGGGCAGTCGAAGCTGATTGTGGCCCTGAACGGTGAGGCCCACCTGTTGGTGGAGGCGCCCGTGCTGGCGCCGTTGCCGATTGCCCGGGTAGTGATGGGTTTTCGCATGGACCAGGCATTCGCCCGTGAGCTGCGTGAGCTGACCAATCTGGAGGTGTCCTTTGTGGCCTTCGATCAGGGCCGTCAGGGGCCGCTGGTCAGTACCCTGAACGCCGAGCAGGGCGCCGACATGTTGGCGTTGAACCCTTCGGCCGAGCCTTCGCACCTCAGTGATCTGGACTTTGCCGGCCAGCATTACCTCACCGAGCAGTTGTCCTTGGCACAGGCCGCGGACTATCAAGTCCAGGCGTTTTTGCACAGCTCGCTGGACCTGGCAATGGGCGCCTTTGCGAGCCTGGACCGGAACATTTTGCTGATCGCCCTCGCGGCTTTATTTGCCTCTTTGGTCGGCGCCTTGCTGCTGGCGCGCAGCGTGTCGCAGCCGGTGCGTGAGCTGGCGCAGGTGGCCGAACGGGTCGGTCGCGGTGATTATCTGACGCCGCCGGCCTTGCAGCGCCGTGATGAGTTGGGGGTGTTGGCCCAGGCGATCACCCTGATGCAGGCTGGGATCGCCGAGCGCGAGCGTCAGCTGGCCCACAACGCCCTGCATGACGGCCTCACCGGGTTGCCCAATCGCACCCTGTTGCTGGAGCGCCTGGGCAGCGCCATCGCCGCCGGCCGGCCGGTGGCTTTGCTGTATCTAGGCATAGGTAATTTTCGCAGCATCAACGAGAGCTACGGTTCGGCCACCGGCGACCAGGTATTGCAGCAACTGAGCCAGCGCCTGCAGGCCAGTTTGCGTCCCGGTGATAGCCTGGCGCGGCTGTTGGCCGACGAGTTTTTGCTGTTGCTGGAGCATGCCGACAGCGACAGTGCGGTAGCCATTGCCGACCGCTTACAGCAACTGCTGGTACAGCCGCTACGGGTCGTCAATATCGACATGCAGTTGGACTGCCGAATCGGTATTGCCACCTACCCGCTGGACGCCGAAACCGCCGAAGAGCTGCTGCGCCGCGCCGGCATTGCCATGCACGATGCCGCCCAGCAGCCGGGGCGTTTACAGGTTTATCAACAGGGCCGCGATGATGCTCACCAGCGGCAGATCAACCTGATTCGCGACCTGCGCCGCGCGCCGGAGAATGCCGAGCTGCAACTGCATTATCAGCCCAAATTATGCCTGAGCAGCGGCCGGGTGGAGCAGGCCGAAGCCTTGTTGCGCTGGCAGCATCCCACCTACGGTATGGTCTCGCCGGCTGAGTTCATTCCCTTAGCTGAGCGCACCGACAGCATCCAGCTGCTCACGGCCTGGGTGATCGGCGAGGCGTTGCGCCAGTTGCAGGAGTGGGCCGCAGCGGGCCTGTATCTGCAGCTGTCGGTGAATGTCTCGGCGGACGATCTGCATGACCTGCAACTGGCCGATAAAGTCGGCCGCCTGCTGGAGCAGTATCAGGTGCCGGCCAGCCAGCTGATTTTTGAAATCACCGAAAGCGCGGTAATGCAAAACCCCGAGCAGGCATTGCTGATTTTGCAGCAGCTGCGGGCGCTGGGCATTAGCCTCTCGGTGGACGATTTCGGCACCGGCTATTCATCCTTGTCGCAGCTCAAACGTATGCCGGTGCAGGAATTGAAAATTGATCAGTCGTTTATCCGTGATCTGGATGAAACCAGTGAAGACGCGGTAATTGTTCGCTCCACCATCCAGATGAGCCACAGCCTGGGCCTCAAAGTGGTGGCCGAGGGCGTCGAATATGAGCGCAGCCTGCGCCTGCTGGAGCGCTGGGGCTGTGATACCGCGCAAGGTTATCTGATCAGCCGACCGCTGCCGGCCCAAGCCTTTGCGGCCTGGCTGGGCGAGCCGCTCAAGCCGATTTTGTTGCGTGAGGCATAAACCGATGCGAGCTGTACTGCTGACTGTTTTGCTCTATGGCCTGCCGGCCCTGACGCTGGCCGACAACGGCCGCTTATTGGCCACCGGTGGCGCCAGCAGTCTGGAGGGAGCCGCCGGTGGTGGGATCACCCCCTGGGCGGTGCTGGCCGGTTATGGCGAGGCCGGCGAGTGGGGCGCCACGGCTTTTGCCACGCGGGTCAATAGCCAGGATTACCGGCTGGATGTCAGCGGCGCCGCCGTGGCCTGGGACAATCGCCTTGAGCTGTCCTACGCCCAGCAGCGCCTGGATATCAGCAGCCTGCACCTGCCCGACAGCAGTCTCAATCAGGATATTTTCGGCCTCAAGCTGCGGCTGTTCGGCGACCTGCTGTATGACCAGTTGCCGCAGGTTTCCCTCGGTGTGCAGCACAAAAAGCAGCAGAATTTTTTGATTCCAGAACTGGTCGGCGCCCGCCGCGACGAAGACACCGAGGGCTATCTGCAGGCCAGCCGGTTATTGCTCGGCGGTGCCTTTGGCTACAACCTGATGGTCAATGGCGGGCTGCGTTACAGCCGGGCCAATCAGCTGGGCTTGCTGGGCTTTGGTGGCGATGCCAACGATCAGCGTGAAGTGCTGGCGGAAGGCTCCCTGGCGCTGCTGTTCAACCCACGCTGGGTGCTGGGCGTGGAGTACCGGCAGAAGCCGGACAACCTATCGTTTGCCAAGGAAAGCGACTGGTCCGATGTGTTTGTTGGCTACTTCCCCAACAAGCATCTGTCGCTGGTGCTGGCTTGGGCGCAGCTGGGCGATATCGCCGGGCAGAGCAATCAGAACGGCCCGTATTTATCCCTGCAGGGGAGTTTTTAAACATGCGTGTTTGGCTGTTGATCGGCCTGTTGCTCAGCGGTTGTGCCCAATCGCCCGAACGCGGCGTGAGCCTCTATCAAGCCCTGGGCGAACAGGCCGGGCTGACGCGGATTGTCGAGGGCATGTTGCTGAATGTGGCCAAGGACCCACGCATCGTTGGCCATTTTGCCAACGTCGATATCACCCTGCTGCGCGACAAGCTGGTGCAGCAGTTCTGCGTCGAGACCGGCGGCCCCTGCCAGCCCAGTGACGACAGCATGGAGGAAGTGCACAACGGCCTGCACCTGACCCGCAGCGATTTCAATGCCCTGGTGGAAGACCTAATTGCCGCCATGGAAGCCCAGGGCGTGCCGGTGCCCGTGCAGAACCGCTTACTGGCGCGACTGGCACCGATGCGTGGGCAGATAATCCAGCGCTGAGGGGCTCTGGGTACAGAGCAATGTTGCCGGCCGATTTTGTAGGGTGGGCTTTAGCCCACCGCTGCGTGATAAGGGACTTGGTGGGCTGAAGCCCGCCCTAAGTTTTGCTTTCAATCCTTCACCGATACCGCACCAAAAAAAGGCTATGTATCAGTTATGCGTTGTGAGGAACCCTTTCGCGAGAGGGAATTGGCCTTGAAACGTGTGCTGCCTGTACCGACCAATCGCGGATAAATCCGCTCCTACAGGGAGGCCGTCGATGAAATCATTTCAGGTGCTGGGCTTGTGTAGGAGCGGATTTATCCGCGAAGCAAGCGTGAGTACGCAGACAGTCCTGCAGGGCCAAAAAAAAGCCCCACGGCAAGGAGCAAGAGCCGTGGGGCGATAGTGGTCGCAAGAATTCGACCCAGTAGGAGTTGCTTTAACTCTGCAGTTGCCAGCCACCGCCGAGAGCTTTGTAGATGGCGACTATGCCGCGATACAGCTCGACTTCCGCCTGGGCTTGGGCGTCTTCGGCGGCCAGGCGCTCACGTTCGGCGTCCAGCAGCACCAGGAAATCCACCGTGCCTTCGCGATAGCGCACCGCCGCTTGTTCGGCGGCGGCGCGGCTGGCGTCGGACTGGCGCACCAGGGCCAACAAGCGTTGCTGACGTTTGGCGTAATCGTTGAAGGCGTTCTCGGCTTCTTCCAGGGCCAGCAGCACTTGCTGCTCGTAGCTGGCCAGGGCTCCATCGCTGTTGGCATCGGCGGCGCGCAAGCGGGCCCGCACGCTGCCCAAGTCCAGCGCCGGCCAACTGATAGTCGGCGCTACCGCCCAGGCCCGCGCGGCGGAGGAACCGAGCTGCGAACCACGGCCGGCGGTGAAGCCGAGAAAGCCGCTCAAACTCACCCGTGGGAATAAATCGGCGGTGGCCACCCCGACATTGGCGGTGGCGGCGGCCAGCTGGCGTTCGGCCGCTTGAATATCTGGGCGGCGGCGCAGCAGCTCGCTCGGCTCGCCAATTGGCAAGGTCTTGGCAATCACCGGCAGCGGCCGGGGCGACAGGTCGACGGTGAGTTGCTCGGGTCGCTGGCCAAGCAGGGTGGCGATGCGGGTTCGCGCTCTTGCTGCCTCGGCTTGCAGTTGCGGCAGGGTTGCGTCGGTGGCGGCCAAGCGGGCATCGGCGCGCAGCACATCGAGCTGACTACCGACCCCAGCGTCCATTAGCTGTGCAGTTAGGTCGCGGGACTGCTGTTGGTTGTGCAGGTTGCTGCGGGCGATCTGCTCGCGCAGTTGGGCGCCGCGCAAGTTGCCGTAGGCATCGACCAGCTCGGCCAGCAGGCTGACTTGCAATTGGTTCAGCTCGGCCTCCAGCACCTGGGCCTCGGCGTCGCTGGCGTCCAGCTGGTGCTGAATGCGGCCGAACAAATCCAGCTCCCAGAGCATGTCCAGGCCCAGGTCGTAGCGTTCGGTGCTGGTGCGTTGCTCGGTCTGGCCGGGCAGCTGGCCTTTGCCACCTTCGGCGCTGGCGCGGCTGGTGATGGTTGGCAGCTGCTTGAACGCTACCTCATCACGGATTGCACGTGCCGCCCGCACCCGGGCATAAGCCACGCGCAGGTCGCGGTTTTCCGCCAGGGCTTTGAGCACCAACTGATTGAGGGTCGGGTCATCGAACTGCTGCCACCAGAGCGACTCGAAGTGACTGCGGTCATAGTCCGCGACAGTGGCGCTGGCGACAGTCGCAGGCGCCGTGACCGGGCTTTGATAGTTTGGGCCGACGCTGCAAGCGCTCAGTGCCAGGGCCAATAGGGCCGGACTAAAGTGCTTCATGGCTGCACCTCAACGGTCGCCTGGGCCTGCTGTTTGGCTTGCCGGGCTTCGACAAAACCGCGAATCAATACATAGAACACCGGCGTCAGCAGCAGGCCGAAGAAGGTCACTCCGAGCATCCCGCTGAACACCGCCACGCCCATGGCATGACGCATTTCCGCGCCGGCGCCGCTGGACAGCACCAAGGGCACCACGCCCATGATAAAGGCGAAACTGGTCATCAGAATCGGCCGCAGACGCAGGCGGCAAGCCTGCAGCACAGCGGCGAAGCGGTCCTGGCCTTGCTCCTGTTGCTCCTTGGCAAACTCGACGATCAAGATGGCGTTTTTACAGGCCAATCCGACCAGTACGATCAGGCCGATCTGGGTGAAGATGTTGTTGTCGCCCCCGGACAGAATCACCCCGGTAATGGCCGACAGCAGGGTCATCGGCACGATCAGAATCACCGCCAGGGGCAGGCTCCAGCTTTCGTACTGGGCGGCCAGCACCAGAAAGGCCAGCAGCACGCAGAGCGGGAACACCAGCATGGCGCTGTTGCCAGACAAAATCTTCTGGTAGGTCAGCTCGGTCCACTCGTAACTCATGCCGTTGGGCAGTTCGTCTTTGAGTAGTTTTTCCATCGCCGCCTCGGCCTGCCCGGAGCTGTAGCCGGGGGCGGCCGCGCCGTTGATTTCGGCGGTGATAAAACCGTTGTAGTGCATCACCCGATCCGGGCCGGCGCTGTCTGAAACCTTGACGAAAGTCGACAGTGGGACCATTTCGCCACTGCTGTTGCGCACCTTGAGTTGGCCGATTTGCTCGGGCTCTAGGCGGAACTGTTGATCGGCCTGGACGTTGACCTGATAGGTGCGACCGAAGCGGTTGAAGTCGTTGGCATACAACGAGCCGAGGTACACCTGCAGGGTGTTGAAGATCTCGTCGATGGCCACGCCATGGCTCTTGGCTTTGTCGCGGTCGATGTCGGCATCCACCTGGGGTACGTTGACCTGATAGCTGCTGAACAGCCCGGCCAGTTCCGGCACGTTGCGGCTCTTGGCAATCACGTTCTGCACCTGCTGGTAGAGCTCCTCATAACCCAAGCCGCCACGGTCTTCGACTTGCACGCGAAAGCCGCCGATGGTGCCCAAACCCTGTACCGGCGGTGGCGGGAAAATGGCGATATAGGCGTCTTGGATTTCGGCAAACTGCGCATTCAAATCGGCGGCAATGGCGCTGGCGCTCATGGACGGGTCAGTGCGCTGGTCGAAGGGTTTCAGCGGGGTGAAGACGATGCCGCTGTTGGGGCTGTTGGTGAAACCATTGATCGACAGGCCGGGGAAGGCCACGGTGTTTTCCACCCCCGGATGTTTGCCGGCGATGGCCGACATACGCTGGATCACCGCTTCGGTGCGGTCGAGGCTGGCGGCGTCGGGCAGTTGGGCGAAAGCCACCAGATACTGCTTGTCTTGCGGCGGCACGAAGCCGGTTGGGGTGGTGCTAAAACCCAGCACGGTCAGGCCGAGCAGGCCGGCATACACCACCAGCGCCACGGCACTGCCGCGCAGCACGCGTTTGACGGTGCGCACATAACCCAGACTGGCGCGCTCGAAGAAGCGGTTGAAGGGGCGGAACAACCAGCCGCCGAACAAGCGGTCGAGCAGTTTGGAAAAACCATCCTTGGGCGCGTCGTGGCTTTTCAGCAGCACCGCAGCCAAGGCCGGCGAGAGGGTCAGCGAGTTGAAGGCCGAGATCACTGTGGAAATCGCGATGGTCAGCGCGAACTGCTGATAAAACTGACCGCTAAGGCCGGAGATAAACGCGGTCGGCACGAACACCGCGCAGAGCACCAGGGCAGTGGCGACAATTGGTCCGGTCACTTCGCGCATGGCTTTCTGGGTGGCTTGCACCGGGTTTAGGCCCAGGCCGATATTACGTTCGACGTTCTCCACCACCACGATGGCGTCGTCCACCACGATGCCGATCGCCAGCACCAAACCGAACAACGACAGGGCATTCAGCGAGAAGCCCAGCAGGTGCATGACCGCGAAGGTGCCGATCAACGACACCGGCACCGCCACCAGCGGAATGATCGAGGCGCGCCAGGTCTGCAGGAACAGAATTACTACCAAGACCACCAGCACCAAGGCTTCCAGCAAGGTGTGGACGACGGCCTCGATGGAGCCTCGGACGAAAATGGTCGGGTCGTAAACGATGGAATAGTCGACGCCTTCGGGGAAGCTCTGCTTGAGTTCGGCCATCCGTGCCCGTACCGCATCGGAAATCTCGATGGCGTTGGAGCCTGGGCGTTGGAACACCGGCATGGCCACCGCCGGCTGACCATTGAGCAGGGAGCGCAGGGCGTATTGGCTGGAGCCCAACTCGATGCGGGCGATGTCTTTCAACCGGGTGATCTGCCCGTCGCTGCCGGCGCGGACGATGATGTTGGCGAACTCTTCTTCAGTCACCAAACGGCCCTGGGTGTTGATCGACAACTGAAAACTGTTGTCGGCCGCCGCCGGGGGCGCGCCCAGCGAACCTGCTGCGACCTGGCGATTTTGCTCGCGAATGGCGTTGACCACATCCGTGGCGGTCAGGCCGCGTGAAGCCACCTTGTTCGGGTCGAGCCACACGCGCAGCGAATAGTTGCCCAGGCCGAACAGCCCGACATCGCCGACGCCATTTAACTTGGCCAGTTCGTCCTTGATCGTCAGGCTGGCGTAGTTGGACAGGTAGAGCATGTCGTAGCGGTTATCTGGTGAGGTCAGGTGCACCACCATGGTCAGGTCGGGGGAGGCCTTGTCGACGGTCACCCCGAGACGCTGCACTTCAATCGGCAGGGTCGGCATGGTGCGGGTCACGCGGTTTTGCACCTGCACCTGGGCGGTGTCGAGGTTGGTGCCCAGGGCGAAGGTGACAGTCAGGCTGAGCTTGCCGTCGGCGGTCGATTGCGACGACATATAGAGCATCTGCTCGACGCCGGTGATCGCCTGCTCCAACGGTGCGGCGACGGTTTCGCCGATGACCTTGGGGTTGGCGCCGGGGAAGGCCGCATGCACCACCACGGTCGGCGGTACCACTTCCGGGTATTCACTGATCGGCAGTTGAAACAGCGAGATGCCGCCGGCGATCAAGATGATCAGCGACAACACGGCGGCGAAAATCGGCCGCTGGATAAAAAATTGCGAGAAGTTCATCTAAGCATTCCTGAGGGGAAAGCGGGGTAGCCGTTAGCCGCCACGGCGCGCTTACGCGGCGGCGTGGGGCTGATTACAGAGTGTGTTGTTGAGTTAGCTGCGTGGCTTGCCGGGCGGGTTTTGCAGCGCCACACGCGGGGCGTTGCTGGCGGCCAGTTCGTCGCGTTCGCGGGCCAGGGTGGCGAGGGTGCTGGCATCGGCCATCTCGACCGTCTGGGGTTCTACCGGCATACCGGGGCGGGCATGTTGCAGACCATTGACCACGATCTTCTCGCCGACCTTGAGGCCGCTGCGCACTATGCGCAGTCCGGCCAGTTTCGGCCCCAGCTCCACCGCGCGGTAACTGACCTTGGCGTCGCTATCGAGCACCAACACGAACTTCTTGCCCAGGTCGGTGCCGACCGCCAGGTCCTTGATCAGCACCGCATTGTAGGTGCCGCTGCCGACCAGTTTCAGCCGCGCATAGAGACCCGGCGTGAAGCGCCCGTCCTGGTTGGCGAAAACTGCCCGGGCGCGGATGGTGCCGGTTTTCGGGTCCAGCTGATTGTCGACAAAGTCCATGCGGCCCTGATGCGGGTAACCCTCTTCGTCGGCCAGGCCGAGGTACACCGGGCTGCTGTCGCCCCGTGCGCCCTGGCGGGCCAGCTCGGTGTATTTGAGGAACACCCGCTCATCGGCATCAAAGTAGGCATACAGCTGCTCGGTGGACACCAGGGTGGTCAGCAGGCTGTCGCCGGCATTCACCAGGTTGCCGGCGGTAATCAGCGCACGGCTGACGCGGCCATCGATGGGCGCGCGCACCTGGGTGAAGCTCAGGTTCAACCGCGCCGCTTGCAGCTGCGCCTGGGCGGCAGCGAGCATGGCTTTGGCTTCCAGTTCGGCGCTGCTGCGCGCATCGGCCAGCTCCGCCGAGATCGCATTGCTGGCCCGCAGCCGTTCGCCACGGCGTGCCTCGTTATTGCTGCGCTGCAGGCTGGCGCGGGTTTGCGCCACTAATGCTTCGAGGTGATTGACCTCGGCCTCGAACGGGCGCGGATCAATCTGGAAGAGCAACTCGCCTTTTTTAACCAGCGCCCCTTCACGGAAATTCACCTGGTCGATATAGCCCGAGACCCGTGGTCGGATCTGCACCGACTCCGGTGCTTCGAGGCGGCCGGTCAGTTCGTCCCACTCGTTAACTGGTTGTTGCAGCACCTGAGCGACACTGACTTTCGGTGTGGGCGGCGCGGCGGCGGGAGCGCTTTTGCCACAGGCGCTGAGCAGCAGCAAGGCGGCGAAGGTCAGGGGGTAGCGATAACCGAGGGCTGGCTGTGGGTTGGATAGTCCGTGCATGGTGCGCTCCAGCAGTTGGCAGTTTCTGATGCTGGCCCAGGTCGGGGGCGAATCGAATGCCGTAAAGATCACTATCAGTGAAAATGATGGTTCGGGAGATCTCGTTAATACTGGCTGCGGCCGCTCTAGATCAGGCTGTCTGGGTCGCCGACAAACATCTGGATGCGCGCCCGCAGCCAGCGTTCGGCCGGGTCGTTGTCCTGAGCGCCGCGCCAGGCCATCGACAGTTCATAGGTGTGGCTGGAGATGGGCACATCTTCGGCGCGCAAACCACCGGCGGCGGTCAGCGCGGCGGCGGTGTAGTCCGGCACTATGGCCAGCAGATCGGTGCCGGCCAGCAGGGTGCCGAGGCCATTGAACTGCGGCACGGCCAGCA
Organism: Pseudomonadaceae bacterium; assembly: GCA_019747155.1. Classification (GTDB taxonomy): domain Bacteria; phylum Pseudomonadota; class Gammaproteobacteria; order Pseudomonadales; family Pseudomonadaceae; genus Aquipseudomonas. Next base: position 4,398 of record JAIERD010000285.1, on the reverse strand, counting down.
CCACCTTGCGGGTGCGGTTGATTTTGGCCAGCTCGTCATCGATAAAACCATTCAGGTCGCCGGCGAACGACACCAGGGCATGGGGCCTGGCGCAAAAATCATCCAGGCTCAGGCGGCCGGGCACGGTGTCGGCGCGCAGCAGCTTGGCCTGGCTGCGGCGCAGGGTCTTGCGCTTGGCATTGGCCGGCAGCTCTTCGGTGTAACAGACGCCGACCGAGATTTCCCCAGAGGCCAGTAAGCTGGGAATTAATAAGTAGTTGGCGCGCCGCACCACCAACACCACGTGCGGCGCCTCGGCGCGCAAGCGGCGCAGCAAGTGCGGCAGCAGGGCGAACTCGACGTCATCGGACAAACCGATGCGAAACACCGCCGTGCTGGTGGCCGGGTCGAACTCGGCGGCGCGGCTGATGGCGGTGGAGATTGAGTCGAGTGCCGGGGTTAGCAGGGCGAAGATTTCCTGCGCCCTTGGGGTCGGCTCCATGCTGCGCCCGGTACGCACGAACAGTGGATCATCAAACAAACCGCGCAAGCGGGCCAAGGCGGCGCTGATCGCCGGCTGGCCGAGAAACAGTTTCTCGGCCGCGCGGGTCACGCTGCGTTCGTGGATCAGGGTTTCGAAGACGATCAGTAAGTTCAGATCGACCCGGCGCAAATCGTTGCGGTTCATGGAGATCCTTCTGCGAGCTAAGTCCGGTAGGCTGCCGACCGCCAAGGCGCGCGTCAAGCTGGCGTTATCATTGTGATTTATACGGACTATCGATGCGCGCAGGTGGTGTTGCCGGGCAAGCCTCGATAAAGTCCCAACCATACGCAATCAACCGAGTGAGGCTGGTGATGTCCCGTGTGATTCGCTTTCACCAATTTGGCGCCGCCGAGGTGCTGTGCTGCGAACAAGTGCCGACCCCAGAACCTGGGCTCGGTGAAGTGCTGGTGCGCGTGCAAGCGGTCGGGGTCAGTTGGAAAGACGTGCTCTGGCGGCAAAATCTGGCGCCCGAACAGGCGCAGTTACCGGCCGGTATCGGCTGGGAACTGGCCGGTGAAGTGGTTGCTGCCGGTGCCGATATGGATGAGTTCGCCGTTGGCAGCAAGGTCGCCAGCTTCCCGGCACACACCCCCAATAGGTATCCGGCCTATGGCGATCTGGTGCTGATGCCGCGTGCGGCCTTGACCCTGTATCCGGATAACCTCAGCGCCATCGAGGCCAGCGTGCATTACACGCCGCTGCTGATTGCCTACTTCGCGCTGGTCAGCCTGGGCCGCTTAAAGCCCGGCCAGCATGTGCTGATCACCGAGGCCAGCCACTGCTTTGCGCCGCAAATTGTGCAGCTGGCCAAGGCCTTGGGCGCGCAGGTGATTGTCTCGACCAGTTCGGCTGAACACCGGGAGTTTTTGCGCAGCCTGGGCGCCGCTCAGGTGGTGGTCACCGAAGAGCAAGACCTGGTGCTGGCGATTGAAAAATACACGCAAGGCAAGGGCGCCGAGATTGTTCTGGATGCCTGTGGCGGTCAGCAGATGAGCCTGTTGGGTGATCTTGCGGCAACCCGGGGCAAGCTGATTTTGTACGGCCTGAATGGCGGTAACGAGACGGCTTTCCCGGCCTGCGCGGCGTTCAAAAAACATCTGCAGTTCTACCGGCATTGTCTGTTGGACTTTACCGGTCACCCGGAAATGGGCATCGAGGCCGACCCGCAAGTGGTGCAACGAGCCTTGCAACACATCAACCAGCTGACGCGCGAGGGCCTGCTGAAGCCACCGATTGATCGGGTGTTTGAGTTCGACCAGGTGGTGGCGGCGCACCAGTACATGGAAACCTGCCCGGATCGCGGGCGGGTGGTGTTGCGGGTGGCGGATTAAGCGCGGGTACCGCGATTAAGCTCGACGCACTTGTAGGGTGGGCTTCAGCCCACCGAGGGTTTTACCCAGCGTTGGTGGGCTAAAGCCCACCCTACGAGACCATTAAGGCGCCAGCGGTTGCTCACGCTTGTGTTGGCTGTTGTCGTAGGTGCGCACGATGATGGCATAGGCCTCGGCGCCGACATCCTGGCCATGTAAAAACCCATCGATCTGCGCATAGCTGACGCCGTGGGATTCTTCGTCCGGTTTGCCAGGGCGCAGTTCTTCCAAATCCGCCGTCGGTACCTTGAATACCAGATTCTGCGGCGCGCCCAATTGCTGGGCGATGGCCCGCACCTGGCCTTTGACCAGACCGCTGAGCGGTGCCAGGTCGCAGGCACCGTCGCCGAACTTGGTGAAGAAACCCATCACCGCCTCGGCCGCGTGGTCGGTGCCGATCACCAGGCCATTGTTGGCGTTGGCGATGGTGAACTGCGCCACCATGCGAATCCGCGCCTTGATATTGCCCACCACAAAATCGCGGCGCGCCGCGCTCAACGACTCCAGGTCGCTGATGGAGCTGGTCATGCCGAGCACGCTGGCGGCGATGTTCACTGTGTCTTCAACATCGGCGCGGATAAATTGCAGCGAGGCCTGAGCGTCGTCTTCGTCGTGCTGCACGTTATGGGGCAGGCGCACGGCGATAAAACGGTAGTCCGCATCGCCGGTTTCGGCGCGCAACTCTTCGACGCTCAGTTGCGCCAGGCGCCCGGCAGTCAGCGAGTCGACCCCGCCGCTGATGCCCAGCACCAAGACCTTCAGCCCAGCATTGCGCAGGCATTGCTTGATAAAACGTTTGCGTCGCTCGATCTCGGCGTGCAGCGCCGCCGCGTCGGCAAAGGCTGGCACCACGCCCAGGGCGGCGGCGATTTCAGCTTGGCGATTGTTCATGCTGGAGTCCTCAAGTGGCATCGCTGGCGCGAAAAAACGGTGGTCGATAAGCAAGCTTACGTGGATCTGCCGGGCAAATGCACCTCGCTGCGGTCAGTGGCTCAGCCCGAGAGGCGGTTGCTGTATTCGGTCAGGCGTTGTTCGTCAGCGGCCAGTTGCGCGGGCAGGTGGTCGCGCAGGAACTCGACCCAGGTACGGATCTTCGCATCCAGGTATTGCCGCGAGGGATAGAGGGCGAAGACGCTGAGGTGAAACAGGCTGTAGCTGGGCAAAATCCGCAGCAGGCTACCGTCCTGTAAACCACGGATGGCCGAGTACACCGGCAGGGCGCCGATGCCAATCCCGGCTTTTAAGGCCTCGGTCATGGCATCGGCGGTGTTGACCTGGAAAATCGGCTGGTTGATGGTCAGCAGCTCTTCACCGTCGGGACCGGCGAACAGCCATTTATCCAAACTCATCACTGTATTCACCAGCCGCAGGCAGTGGTGCTGGTGCAAGTCGGCCGGTTGGTGGGGCAGGCCGTGTTTGGCGATATAGCCCGGCGAGGCGCACAGCACGCTGAAGGTGCTGCCGATTTTTTGCGAGATAAAGCCCGAGTCCGGCAGCTCTTGGGCGATGACCACCGAGATGTCGTAACCCTCATCGAGGATGTCGGTGCTGCGATTGGCCAGGGTCAGGTCAAAGCTGACATCCGGGTATTTGTCGCGGTACTCGGCGATGGCCTTGATCAGGTAGTGCTGGCCGATGCCGGTCATCGAGTGCAGCTTGAGACTGCCGGCAGGGCTGGCATGGGCGTCGCTGGCCTCGGCCTCGGCCTCTTCGACATAGGCCAGGATCTGCCCGCAGCGCAGCAGGTAGCGCTGGCCGGCTTCGGTCAGGGCGATGCGGCGGGTGGTGCGGTGCAGCAGGCGGGTGCGCAGATGGGTTTCCAGGGTCGCCACCGCCCGCGACACGTAGGAGGTGGTCAGGTCCATGCGCTGGGCGGCGGCGGTAAAACTGCCGGTTTCGACCACGCAGACGAAGGCGCGCATGTTAAACAGGATGTCCATTGCCGCAACTCCTTGGCGCCGTGGCTGGCGATTTGGCCAGGCCTCACAGCGGCGATAAATTTTGGCGGTTTTTAGATTAATGATTGAAACGCTGACTGTAGGAGCGGCCTTGGCCGCGATCTTGTTGAGCCAATCGCGGCCAAGGCCGCTCCTACGCAGAGCTGCGAGCGTCTTCAACCCATTACCAGTACCTAGCCTGAATTTTGCCATGAAGCCGTCCGGTGATTATGGCTTTTTAGTACACAATGAATCGCCTAACCGTCGGCTTATCCTGCGCGCTGCGGGCTTTTAGAATCGCCTGCCGGTTCGGTCTCCGCCCGAATCAACCGCAAAGCAGGATGTATTCCGGTGTCTCGCAGCCTTCTGCCAGGTGTTCATCTGGCCATTTTGTTCATAATCTGCACAAGTCTTGGCGCCTGCATCGACAGCGCCGGGATTGCCCCTCAGGCGCGTCAGCTGGCGGGTTCTGAGCTGCTTACCGATCAGGCCATCGACCGCGCGGCAACGGCTGCCGGCTGGCCGCGTGCCGCCTGGTGGCAGGCCTATGCCGACCCGCAACTGGATG
>JAIERD010000173.1 GCA_019747155.1 Pseudomonadaceae bacterium | reverse complement strand
GCACGAGTCCGAGCAAGTGGCTAATAGTTGCGGACAAGCTGTTGTGTTGGCGAAGCTCCTCGCGCAACGGCAGCAGCGTATCGCTGCACTGTTTGAGCACCTCGCGGCCCAGTTTGCGCAAATCCTTGGCTTGGAAGGCCGCTTGGCGCACTAGCACGCGCAGGGTGTAGAGCGCGCCCTGCGCGGTGAGCACCTCCAAACCATAATCAAGGGCGCGTTCTGTTTCTTCCAGGTATCGGTAGAAGGTGCCGGCGGGGCCGCTGTCCATCATTGCCGCCATGGGCTCAATATATTCATCGTAGGCTTGCAGTACCTGCCGATAGCGGCGCTCGGCGGGCATCTGGCTATCGCTGGCCTTGGCTTTTTCGGCGATTTCCAAAATGGCATGCCGATCCTGATCAAGCTGCAGGCCGATCTGGCGGAATAATTCGGCGAGCTGCGCGGCTGCCTGACGAAGCAGGTCAAGGTCGCGTCGTTCAAGGGCTTCATTGAGTCGTTCAGTCGTCTCACGAATGCCCTGCACCCGCGCTTGAAGTACGGCAGACAAGCCCAGTTCGTGTTCACGGGTCAGTCCGCGAACGAACTCAAGTACATGCGCATTGAGTTGCAGCAGACTGTCGCGAGGCAGTAGTTGCAGGATATCGGCATTTATCAACGCCCTAAGAATCCCCTCGCGGTCTTCGGGCGTCTTACTTGGGTCGACCTTGCCAATTAGCGCTACAACCTGATCTTGCTCAAATACCGGCTGCTCACGTGATCGCTGCACCAACCACTCGACGACTGACCAGTGGGCGTGAAGGGCAAAAACCAAGGAGCGGGGATTTTGCATGCAGATTCATCCGTGAGTGGTGCTGCACGCTGCGAACATCGTCAGCGTTACCGAGGGCCAATAGATACGTGTCGCCAGCCGTGAGCGCTAAAACGCCATTGCTGATTTCGCGCGTGTGCGAATAGCAAACATCGCGTTGGTTCTATCGGAAATTGAAGGCGATTGTATCAGTGCTGCGCATGAGGCCCGTCATCTGCATGTTGGGTGGTGTCATTATCTGAAGCTAGAGTGCCCCGGAAGTTTGCAACCAAATCAGCGCTTTGACAGTTTGCCAGCGCTAGCTAATGAGCGTTATTGACTGTACTGGCTTGAGCCGACTCAACTGTCATTTTTAGTGTTTGCTAGACGTGGGGTTTAGAAGATCATCCCCGTTCGTAGTCTGACTCACGCTTGGGCTGCCTCGTGGATTGCACACAACATGCGGGCATCGAGTAACGCATGATGTGGAGCATCTGCCAACAGATGCTCCATCTCTGCAGCCAGTTCAAGTGCCTCTGGGTCTATTTCTCGGCAACCAATAATGTTTTCCGGCAAGCCCTCCGGGCCCAGTAACTCAAGGAAGAGCGGCCAGTCCCACGTAAGTGCATCGCCTATGATTTCGATCGCCCCCAACGTGGCCAAAAAGGCCTTCAATTCGATGCGGGCTTGACTGGTCGACATGCCAAATTTATCGAGATTTAACTGCGGTAGTACGATCTCTTTTACAAACTCGGAGCATTCACTCTCTAGCCAGGTGCCAGTGATCTCGACGTAAAACTCAAGGCCTGAAGTGTCGACCAAGGCCAAGGAGATAAGCTGGCGAGTCATATTTAGCTGGGTGAACTCAGTGTCGATATAAACAGCGCGCATGTTGCCCCCTGAATTGCCCCGGATTTTTTAGACACGCTACAGGCACAGTGGACTACTCCCGCTCCGGTAGACGCCTCGACCGCTAGCGCCTGAATCGGTGAGCTGCACCGAACTGACGGCGACCACTGATTGCACGGCTACTAATCACTCAAGGGGTAGTAGGCGTGCATCCGTTGTTTGCCCCGACAACCTTCACAGAGGTGCCGGCAACGGTGCTAAGGCTGTCGGCCCAGGCCTGAACTGTTTGGTGATCGATCACACGGCCGGCGTCCACATCAGCCAGGGCCGCACAGGTCAGGCGGCCACGCTCTTCTTCCTGATCAATCCACGCGACCAGGGCTTGCTTGACAATCCAGTCCGTGGAGCGGCCGATACGTGCGGCCAACTGATCGACTCTCTCAGCCAGCTGCACTGGGACGTGAGTCGTTATAACCCGAGTTTCGACTGGGAAAATCATGATGGGTTGCCGCCCAAGTCTTCGAACACCACATGGTGCTTCATAGCGATGCAAGAAGACGATTGAAGGGAGTGTCCGCAGGAGGAGGCAACGGCGAACCGTTGCCAGCTAAGACCCGCGGCGCAGGCTGACAGCATAGCAAAAAGCTGTAAGGTCGTAGAGGGTGACAGCGACGGCGAAGATCCAGCCGCTGTTGCTGGCGAGTGAAGGCTCAGCCGGGCCTCTCAACTGCCGCCGTTCTTTTGAGCAGAAGACCACGCGTTGCCGCCGCGGCATTTTGACCCATGTACCGAAGTTAGGCTGACCCAGCCCGGCGGCCTGAAACGCGAAATGCAGCAACGAGTTCGGTGTTCGAAACTGGGTCAATAAAATTCCGGCATATGGGTCAAAAATGCATCGGTAGCAACAGCTAGACTTATCCACAGTTGCTGATGCTAAAAAAAACAGCAACCAGGCCTGGGTCAAATTTCAATCGGCAGGGTGGGTCAGTTTTCAATCAGCGCCAACACTAGGTCGACATCGAGCGCTTTATCGCCGCCCTCAAGCCCAAACTGGAAAGCGCCATTCAACAGGACAAGCGCATCAGGATTCGTTAACAAGCTTGATGCACAAAAAAAATGCTAATAATGTAGCTCTGCACAAAAAAAACACGGCTAGCGCAAAGAATCCGGCGCGCAGCCCGGCATTCAAGAAGGAACTGAGCCATGCAACCGGTCGGGTATAACCGCCTGCTTCAGGAGTCGACAGTCAAGGCGCTGCCACCCGCGCGCTTGGCGGAAGTTCGTGCGGTTACCCGCAAGGAGCTCATTGACCAGACCTTGGCCGTACCCGCCAACATGGCACCGGCTGCCGACGACCTGCTTGGCCATGTGCTCTTCGCCCTCAAACATGAAGGCATTAGCCTGGACATCCTCGCCCAGTGCCTGCCGCTGATTAGCGAACCACAAATCCGTGCCGCCATCGACGCCAGCCCCACCAGCCAGTACCTGCGCAAAGCCGGCTACCTGTGGGAGCACTTCACCGGTCAGCCCATCCAGCGCCAGAGCGACAGCCTGCGCACGGCCTACGTAGCGCTGTTCGATCCTGCCCAGTACATTACCGGCGCAAGCCAGAAGAACAACCGCTGGCGGGTGCTGTTCAATGGTATCGGCAACCTCGACTACTGCATCACCTTGCGCCGCACCGACGCGCTGCAGGCGCTGCTGGAGCGCAACCTGCTGCAACAGGCCACCGAGTTCAGTGAGTCGCTGCCCCGCGACATCCTCAACCGCGCCCTAGCCTGGGCCTATCTGCACGAAACCCGCGACTCCTACGCCATCGAGAACGAAAGCCCCAGCGAAGACAAAGCCAGCCGCTTCGTTAACCTGCTCAAGCAGGCACACCAGCCACGCAAGCTGGATGAAGACTATTTCGTCGAGCTGCAAAACGCCGTCATCAGCAGCCCCTATGCCCAGGCGGCGGCGTTTCGCCACCAACAGAACTACCTGAGTAACGGTTTGCGCGGCGCACTCGGCGTCACTTATCTGCCCCCAGCGCCCGAGCTGGGCCGCGAATTGATGGGACAGCTGATGCAGCTGGCCAACCAGCCCCCCAAAGAGCTAGACCCGCTACTGCTGGCCAGCATTGTCTCGTTCGGTTTTGTCTTCATTCACCCTTTTATGGATGGCAACGGTCGCCTGTCACGCTTCCTCTTTCATCAGGTGCTCTGCCAGCGCGGCGCGCTCAAGCATGGCCTTTTGCTGCCAGTGTCCGTTGCTCTGCGCCAGAACGAGGCCGACTACCTAGCCACCTTGCAGGCCTTTTCCGAGCCAGCGCGGCGCTTCTGGGACGTCACCTTCATTGATGAGGGCCAGTTCGCCTTCGACTTCAACGGCCACCCTGCGCTCTACCGCTACTGGGACGCTACCGCCTGCGCCGAATTCATGCTGCGCGCCACCGAGCAGGCGCTCGAACGCCACCTCAAAGAAGAGACCCTATTTCTCAATCGCTACGACGCCATCTACCGGCGTATCGACCAAGCGTTCGATATCCCCAACAGCATCCTCTCGCGCCTGGTGATGTTCTGCCTCGACCAAAACGGCAGGCTCTCGCAGAACCGCCGCAAGCAATACCAGCATCAGGTGCCGGAGGCCGTGTTTGATGCGCTGGAATCGGCCTGGCGCGAGGTGCTCGACAATGCCTGAGGCCGCCCATTTGCCGTTAAGCCATTACCCATTAGATGCTGCCTAATCCAGCCATCAGCCGCCAGTCACTTGCTCGAACGTCGGCCGGCCCAAACACCGTTCAGCGGATCGAACAGCCGCCATACCCAGGACGCCCCATGAACACCAGCCACATCAAAAGCTACGCCCCCAAGGCACGCAGTGCCTTTATTGCCGCCATGACCAAGCAGGCGGCCAAATACGGTATTACCGCCAAGGGCATCGAGCCGCTGGAGCAAAAGGGCGATCTGGCCCTGATCGGTGACCGTGCCTTCCCGGCCAGCATCATTCGCCGCAGCGCCACGCTGGTGCAAAAGGTTGCGCAGCTCGGCTTTGCCCAGGCCGTGGAGCAGGCGGCCTACAGCTGGTTCAACCGCCTGTGCGCTTTTCGTTTTATGGAGCTCAAGGGCTACCTCGACCACGGATTGCGGGTGCTCAGTCACCCGAACCAACCGGGTGGCTTTCAGATTCTCGATGACTGCCTGAACATCGAGCTGCCAGGGTTGGACAAACAACGCATCACCGAACTCAAGCTCGACGGCAACCAGGACGAAGCGCTCTACCGCGAGCTGCTGCTGACCCAGTGCCACGCGCTGCATCAGGCCATGCCATTTCTGTTTGAAGCCATCGACGACCAGACCGAACTGCTGCTGCCCGACAACCTGACCAAAACCGACTCACTGATCCGCGAACTGGTCGACGCCATTCCCGAAGAAGACTGGCAGGACGTCGAGATCATCGGCTGGCTTTACCAGTTCTACATCTCGGAGAAGAAGGACCAGGTCATGGGCAAGGTGGTCAAGTCGGAAGACCATTCCGGCGGCGACCCAGCTGTTCACGCCCAACTGGATCGTCAAATACATGGCGCAGAACTCACTGGCACGCTACCGTCAGTTGCTACGATCCCATCCATTTTAATCGTGCCCGACGGATGAAACTCGCTGATACCCCAAGGCGCTTGGCAATTGCGCTGTCAGAGAGATTGCCGAATTCAGCAGCAACTTCGGCCGTAATCTCTGGGTAGGGCTTATATGCGGGGATGTCGAGCTCTTTGCGCATTTCCTTCACAGGCATACGGCTGACGCCCAGTCGATCTGCCAACTCTGGATCGGGCATCGTTCCTAGCAATGCGATCATTTCCTCGGTCCAGATCTCATCTTCTAACGGTAAAAATCTTGGCCTCTGCACTCGCGGTTCTGGAGTACCAACTTCGGCCCGTAACGCCTCGATACGGTTGGTGGGGATATTGAAGTCTCGCGCTAGGCGATAGTTACTGCAGGTGCTCAGTCGCTCCAAAAGGCCTTCAGGGCTCACAGAGTTTCGCGGGTCGTGGGGCGGAATGCAGTTTCGCAGTCGATAGCGGTTAACTGTGCTCGATCCAACGCCAAATCGCCGGGATACCTCGCGATCGCTCATTTTTCCTGCAAATACTGTCCAATCTTCGGCCATGATTTCTCCGCTGCTGTTTAGGATTGAAATACCTATCTTTAACAACGCCATGGCAGTGAACGATTGAGCTCAGGGGGCAACTCAATATTTGGAGTTGGTGTGGGCACCAAAAATACCAACCCCCAAATTATTTTAACCAAATCACATTTACCATCTACTGGCACGCATTCACTCACCCAACACTGCAGGTCCCCATCACAGGAGACCTAGTGTCATGACACCTCTCGTACCTCCCTACATCCGCCCAGAGCTGATTATTGAAATCGATGCACAGCTCAGTGACCTCAAGTGCTGCGCTGTACATGTAGCAGTCGGCCCTACTCTGGTCGGTATCAGCTGGGATCATCCCGGCCCCGTTAAAATTGAGCATCCTGAGCTGGATTCTTACCTGCATGCGGAACTGATTGCTCAACGCGTCAATGCACTCGTGGGGAGCGGCGACTATGAGCGCTCACATATCGTTGCTGCCTGGGAGGTTCAGGTATGAACGGGTGGCGTCGCTATCTGTTGTCGCAAGCTGCTGGACGATTGGATAAAACCCGGTCAGGGCTTCATCTGATACCGCAGGGCGCTGACCTGCATAGACAGATGAGTGAACTGTTGCGAGAGGTCGGGATATGGGCTTCGCCTCGAGTTTTGCTGCGTATCTGCTGGGATGTGCACTGTCTCGAACGCAATGTTTATCACGCCATGAGTGCGGAGGTTTACCGTCGATGATCAATGATGAGTATGACGATGTAGATCTGCGATACCTGCAATGTAAAAGCTTTCTGCTCGAGCTGCAGAAGCCCAGAGTTCGGCCGCGAAATCTATTCATCTCGCGCATGGCTGCAAACCTACAGGCCGGTTTTACTGGTCAGTTTGACCTGGAAACCATTGCAGCTGTCCTCGACGCTGCAGCAAGTGCCAGGCCCGGACGAGTGATCAACGTCAGTCTGGTTTTTATGGGTGGCGGGGCGCAGATGGAGGTCTGCTCAATTGAGCATGACACGGTGTCCATCTGTGCAGACATGGCAGCAAACCTTCTCCCGGCTCTGTACTGGTACCGCGCACAAGGGCACAGCCAGCTGCATGTAGCTGTCTCTGGACCTTCCTTATTTTGGTTGCCCCTACCTACTGGCACGCAATCGAGTGAGTGAACCTTTGGGCTCACACAATTAATGGAGATCACTATGTCTTACACAACCAATGCCACCCAACACCCGCTTGTCCTCGGCTTTTCTGCCTACGCATGCGCACATGTGATGCTTTTTTCGCTGATCGGGATGCTTGCTCTGCCCTTTCCTGCGATTTGGTGGGCCGGTCTTGCGCTTGTCCCATCTTGGCTGCTGATGCGGTGGCTTAAGCGATTTGACCGCTCGGATCTCGCTCAACTGGTCGGCGTTTCGGCTGCCGCATTTGCAGGCGGTGTGATCGGGATTCATGGCCGCGAGTTGTTCTGTCTTTTTCGGGCATTGATTTAACCCACGGTGCCGTGCCGCGTTGGTGAAACAGCCAGCCGTGCTGATGAGCTTCAGCGCTGCGGCAGCCTACCGTCCATGGGCGTTTTACGGCTGCTTGATATCAGCCCAAAACAAGCCGGTTTTTCAAAAGATGTGATTGGCTTGAATGACTCAAAGCGGCCGTTACATTGAATACAGAACCGAATGGGAGATGAATATGGAAATCAAAACTCAGGCGTCAGTCGATGCAGTGACCGATGTGCTTTGCGACGTTTGTAACAGTAGTACTCGTATCCCAGGCTATGGCCTTCAGCACGGCAGTCTAGAGGCACGGTGGGGGTACGGCAGCCAGCACGATGGAGAGCATTATCGCGTCCATCTATGCGAGGCATGTTTTTTCGGCACCCTTGCTGGGTTGCGTCGTCAGCGCATGGTTAATGTCATGTTTGATGAAAATCAACCTCACCCGGATGAGCGCTTTGGGCTTGTAAGTACCGGCAACTACTGGGGTGTAGCTGATGTTTGATTTACACGATTTGCCGCGTTTATTGGATCAGGTCATTGAGCTTGCTGTGCAGGCAGGCCTGCTCATAGAGAAAGAACTGGCCAGGCCAGATGGCCCGCGCGGAGGGGGTGACAAAGCCGAGGTCGATGTTGAGATTGAGGAGATGCTCCGACCTGAACTGTTGCAGCTGCTTGCGTGCGACTTTGTCGGCGAGGAAACCGGCATCATTCTGACCGGACATCCGTTTGCCTGGGTTGTGGATCCCAACGACGGCACGAGTGACTTCCTCAAGGGACGGCCAGGCTCTGCCATTTCGATTGGGCTGCTGCGAGATGGGGTTCCAGTGTTGGGCGTTGTGTATGCGCCGGTTTCTGGGCGTGGTCCGGACTGTATTGCTTGGGCCGAGGGGCTGCCGACGTTATTACGCAACGGGCAGCCGTTCAGTCGAGATATGAACTCAGCAAAGTTGTCATCTGACGCTGTGGTTTTCGTGAGCTACAGCGCACATCTGAAACCTGAGGCGAATGCTGCTCTTTGCCAGCCGGCCATGTTTCACCCAATGCCGAGCATTGCCTACCGGTTGGCGCGTGTCGCTGCAGGCGACGGCGTTGCGGCTGTTTCGTTGTACAGCATTTCGACCTATGACGTTGTCGCCGGCCATGCGTTATTGCGCGGGGTCAACGGTGATATCTGGAATGAGCAGGGCGAGCTGTTGCGCTATGCATCGGCGACTGAGTTTTCGCAGCCTCTGCGTTTCTGCTTTGGTGGTGGGCCGGCAGTTTGCGTTGAATTGCTGAGCCGGCCGTGGGCCTCTTTGCTGGATCCCACTTCTACTGCTGAGGCGTCTAGGGGCAAGCCGAGCGACTTGGTCTTCAGCGAGTTTTTGACTCTGGCTATTGATGTTCTTGGTAGTGAAAAGATCGCGATGGACTGGCTCCATCGCCCGGCACTCGGACTGTCTGGCGCTATACCGATTGACTTGCTTTGCAACGCTCGGGGCCAAGCTCAGGTTAGCGATTTTCTGCTCCGTCTGAGGCATGGGGTCTATCAGTAGAGCGCCCTTCCACGGTCATCGACAGCTCCATATGCACCAAATAGGGAAGACCGAAATATTTTCGATCTTCCCAGTGAAATTTTGGCCATTTCGTTCACTCAGACGGGGCTATTAAAGATATCGACCCATTTCAGAGTGAAACCGGAGTAGCCAGTGTCAAAAATATCTAACCCTCTCGATAGTAATGAGCCGAATGCACGTATCAGGTCGGCAGATCCACGCAAGGTGTTCTTGTCGCTGGCGTCTGAGGCTGGGCGAAGCGCGGATGTGATCGAGGAAATTTTGCAGCGTTTAAACGCACACCCGCTATTAATTGATCTTCCTCGAGTCATCCAGGGTCTTTTAAATACGCTGGATGCCATGGATTTACCACCAGTGCTTAGCATGGGCGAATGTGATTTCAGAATCTGGCGGGATGAGTGCCGCTGGCTTATTTCAAACAGAGTAAACCCAGTGTTCATTGAAACCCTAGGGCCGTTGTTTTATCGGGGGGACCTAGACCGGAAACGCAATCCGATTATCGGGCAGGGGGTTAGGGATCACGCATTCCCATATGCGATGTTGTGGCACGAACCCGCCGACTCAGAGAGCGAGCAGGATTATTATCGTTTGGCCGGACAATTGCTGGTTCTCGATCATCAGAGGCCAAACGAGCGCCATCTTATCGGGCAGAGATACAGCGCCTACCTTGAGCTGCGTAAGCTCTGCGCGCGGCAGGTCCTGACTATCCCAGCAGACCTAAGAATATGGTCAAGTTCGGCCGCATTTGTACAAAGCTGCCGCCTTTTCGACGCTGCTGCCTCGACCGATCTTCTCGCAGAGTACTTCTCACCAGTCGCGCGGCTTGCTCGTTACCTAGGTGGTGAGGAACCTCACGAACGGCACGGGGGCGGTGGCCATCGCCGGCGCGGTGTTTCTAATGGTGCAGGTCTAGGCGTACTGATCAGCCAGGGGTTTAGCGAGTTCCCACTTGAAGATCCAGACGATCCTGATCAGCTCCCAGGTTATGTCAGTTTCATATCAGCTCCACCGCGCTGTGATGACTTCGATGAGGAGCTGCCCGATGGAGAAATGACAGCACAGAACGAGCTGTGTCTGATTGATTCTGGAACTGAGGTCAAACCGTATGTTGCTCAACTACTTAGCCATCAGGGCATGCTCGCTCACATCACTCGCGGGCGGCAGTTTCTGCCGTTTGGTTACAACCTGCTAACGCTGTCCGAGCTTGCTAAGCTGTTGTTCGGTGTCTCGGTTGAGTTCCTTCGCTGCCGAGAGCAGATGCGCAGTGCTAATTCAGATGCGCAGAAGTCGCTTCGATTGCGCATGGAAGCGCTGTTGGTTCTGCATCTAATGCTGTGGTTTGGTCGATCCCTCGAAGACTGCAAAAAACTCAGCATTGCAGAGCGTTCAGCACGCCCGAGCAGAGTGCTGGAGATGGTTCCTGAGGACATGACGGGGCCGGCTGAATTCAGATTTTTTGCACCGATTCCGAACTATGCCGCTGAGGAGCAGATGCCTCGTGAGGCAGTTCGAGCAGCTCAGGAGACCGTCGCAGTCCCAGACTTTGTTGGGGCCGCCTCGCTTGTGATGGTGCTCAAAGAGTTGGCGCCGGAAACCGGAGCATCCGTATTTACCTGTAAGGTCGGCGCACTTGAGTGCGAGATTCGTGCAGTGTTGAGCGAGTTAGGTGGCGGAGATCCTCGCTACACGATGCACAAGGTCCGCTCGTATCTGCATCGTCAAATCATCGCAGACAGTCACGATGTAGTTGCGGCAAGCATGTTGTCGGGCATGCCATGCTTGTCAGCCAATACGCCGCTTTACTACAGCCAATACAGCATCAAATTCCTTCGTGATTTGTACTGTCGATCAGTGCAGCAAGTGTTGATCCGTGTTTATGCCTGTGTGGGTCTAGAAGCTCCCGTTTACGAAGTCCCCGAGGTGATGCCGGGTGCGGTTGGCGCTCGCAACTGCCTACGGCTGGAGACGGTGAGACTGAATTTGTCAGCCTTGCTAAAGGTGTTGCGTAAACGACCTCGGGAAAATGTGAATGAGGTCGTGCACTGGCACAACTGTCTCACGCTCTGGTGTGTGCAGATGTACATGATGGCGACCGGTTGTCGAGCCATCCGCAATCCTCTAAAGCGGCTTGCTGAGTTTGATGGCGTCTCCGGATGTGGCGCGCTGGGTGACAAAGGCGCTGATGATGGGCATATGAGCCGGCTGGTCGTATTGCCCAAGCTGCTGCGTCAGCAGTTGTCGGCATACGAATCACATTGCGCTGACATCCAAGTTTTTTTAAAAACCAAGCTTTCTGAGCCTGTCGTGCTTAGGCGCGGTTTTTTCCTGCGGCTTTCTGACAAAGGTTATCTGCAATGCGAGGAGATTCGACCGCGAACCCTTAGTGCTGTCATGCGTCAGGTTGATGGGTATACCCCTCACCCTGTTAATGGATTCCGCAAGCTGGTTCGCACTGAGCTCGCCGAGCGCGGTTGTCCGCCGGAGGTGTTAGCGGCCTACATGGGGCATTGGCTGAGTGGTGAGGAACCGCAGGATGTCTACTCGAGTTTTTGCCCGCTCAGTTACGTGGCGAGCCTGCACGGCTACCTGATGCCACTGATGCGTGAGCTGGGATGGACAGTCCGCAACAGCCACGTGTTGGCGGGAGGTGCTGCATGAGAGCACACGTTCTGACCGATGAGATGCTGTCAGTGATCTGGAGTCCCGCGAAACACGAACCTGACTGGAAAGGCGCGTATCTGCTAGCACTCCAAGAGCGCTGCAAACTTTCCTCTAACAACCTCGGCGAATGGCTCTGCGGTAAGCGCACGCTAAGGCATTTTGCTCTAAAAGATATGCGTGCCCTCGAGTCCCACGTTGGGAACCAGGTCGAGAGTGCACTTGATGACCTCAAGGGCTATACGCTACGCAATACGCTGCGAGAAGTGACGTTGCGGGCAAGAGCTTTTAACTCCGATCTGCCGCTGGCGCGTTTTGCGATCGAAATTCAGCGCCCCTCCAATGCAATTAACCCTGACCTGTACACCGCTGAGAGCCTAGCGGCGAGTCGAGAGCTGATTGAATCGCTGGAGCGTTTGATTCGGCTCGACCTTGAGCAATTAAATACCCATGGCCGGGTGGGGTTGCTCCTGTTAAGCGCTGCCTACTATGGCGGACTCATGGATATTCCCCAGCTCAATGCGCTCACTCAGCTTGATCTAAGCAAAATTATTTGGGTATCACAGATACCGGAAACTCGTTTGAGTCTCTCAATCCGTGGTCAGCCTGAGTCTGAGCAACGGCAATGGTTTCCAGATCCAATAACGCTGGCCTTACTATCGCGCTGCGCTCCGGATCTGGCCGAGAACAGGCTTTATCTGGCCCGCAAAGACGCGAAGCTTTGCTGCATTCGAGAGGTTCTATCTGCAGCTGGGATGTCTGCTCATAATCTACCGGCCAGTCTGGAGCGCTTGTTTGAGTTACTGCAAATTCAACGTCAAACACAGCTGCCGCAGTTGCTGATGAATTACGCCATGAGATCCAGTTATGTGACGCATTCCGTTTTGTCTGACTCATGGCAGCATTTGCACGGAAATGCATCGGTTCCAGAAAGCGAAGGGAAACAAAAACGGAAAAAACACCGGTTTCGCAGGTCTGAGCAACACGTTCCAGAGTGGTTGACGGCGCTATGTCGAAAAATCCGCAAAAAGCAAATTGCACCCGTCGAAAATGAGCCACCACCTCAAACTCTCGAAGCGCTGATCGGCAGCTGGGCGTCGTCTCTACTGCATGGGCGCTCGTTTTACGGCAACCCATTGCAGCCCAAAACAGTGGCCAGCTATGTACGAGATGTCGGTGTTGGGTTGGACAATCTGCTCTCTGTTGAGTCGATCTTGGATGTTCCGCCGGATGCGCTGGAGGAGCTCTATGAACTGATGCTTGAGGCGCAGCCTACAAATTCCATGAGAAGGACTCTCGCCAAGGGCTTGTTGGAGTTTCATGGCTACCTGCAGGAAAAATTTGCGTACCCCCCGATCAGTCCATATGCCGCACTGGGTATCGGGAAAACGCCTCAGTTCGTCGATGCCCAGATCGTCAGTGAAGAGCAATACCGCCTAGCGCGGCGAGATTTGGCTACAGGTCCGCTGAGCCAGCGCTCACCACGCCTCGCTACCGTCGCGCAGGCCATGTTGATACTCGGGTTTCGACTGGAGCTGCGCCGTAATGAAGCCCTGAAGCTGCTACGTAATGATCTGCAATTACCTGCGCTGTCTGCTGCGCGTGCAGATGCGGTAAAGAAGCGACATCCGAACCTCAAACGGCTGTCACCTGACCAACTAACTGCCCTTGAGCTACCGATCAGTCTGCATATTCGTCCACACGCTCAGCGTGCGTTAAAAACGCGTAACTCGACACGCACACTGCCACTGAGCGTTTTACTTGAGCCGGATGAGCTGCAGCTGATTGAGCATCTAGCACTGTTGCGCGATGACGAAGAGATGAAAAAGCCATATTCGGAATTCTTGTTCTGTATCCCGGAGCTCCACACTCGATGGGTTTCTGAGTCCACTTTGATGCCAGCGATCCATGCCGCTCTGCGCAGAGCGACGGGGTGCAGCGAGACGCACTATCACCACCTGAGGCACTCTGCGGCGACCTGGTTGACGTTCAAGCTGGCTATCTCCGCGCTTGGTGTTAATACCGAGGCTGGATTGCTGTTCGGTGAGCATCCTCAAACCATGAAATGGCTGCTGGACGCAGAACGGTTGAACCGCGCATTTTTTCATTCGCAGGAGGCCGCCACCCGACGTGTAATTCATATCACCAGCGCTGTGCTCGGGCATGCAAGTCCCAAAACATCGCTGCTGCACTATGTTCACTGCATGTCATGGTTGTCGGCACTGTGCTGGCAATGGAATCCTGATTTTTGGCCGCCTGGCCATGTTATTGCGAAAATTGCGCAAGTCAGTTTACCAAATAAGCCGGACGATCTAGATGCCCAAGGATTGCCGGCAGAGATCCGCCATATGCAGCGAATCATCGGCCGCATGCAGGTATATAAGCGCAGCAATCGTCCCAAAGTTAGTCGGCCACGGAATGCTCCTCGAGTAGGTGATGATGGGTGGGCGCTGGCGAGAATGAATGAAATCTCATCCATGCTCGCGTACCAAGCGTACTCGGATGCATCAGGGCGGTCGGTTAACATGGACTGGGTTGAGTTTACCGAAGCTGATCGATCATTCATGTTGGAGCGGGCGAGGTACATCAGGCATCTCGGTAAGCATCGTCTTCATGGTCCGGCGACGTCTGACTCAAATCATAGAGTTGAGCTTGTCCCAAGACCGCCTAAGCATGGAGGTCTGGCCGGAGTAGCAGCCTATGCTGATCGGCTCTACCGTCTGCTAAACAGCCGCTATAAAACCAAAGCTAGCCGAGTGCTTGATGATTTTGTGGAGCGCTGCTGGGGTGTCGATACGACACTTCGTTTCTACGCAGCTAAGGATGAGAATAGTGCCCGTGAGTATCTCTGGCTGCTATCTGAACTGGGTATTCCTTTGGTTGATACTGAGTTCATCATTTACGACGAGCGCACGCCCAAGCAAACCAAAAGCCTTTGGCGAACGGTTCTGGGGAAGCCTCGTTTGAAGTTTATTGAACAGGTTCCGGAGAACCGGAACACTCAGAACAGGCACTTGGGTATTCGAGTGAAACTGCGCTTGCCGGGTTTCGAGCTCACAGCTCAGAAGCAGAACCATCACTCTGGCGCCGCCTTGCGCTACCTGATGTTGATGGCCTCCATCGACTGGCATTTCCGAGCCTGAATAAGTCCGGAGGGCATTCAGCCCTCTGGATTATCCTGCAATTCCAGCAAGTCACTCACCTGGCAGTTCAGGTACTGGCAGATGGTTTCCAAGTCCTTCAACTCCACCCGTTGCGCGGTCTCGTGATAGAGCCGCGTGAGGGTTCCGCGATTGATCCCTGTGTCCCTGACCACGTCACTGATCTTCAGTTTCCGCTCGCCGAGTAGGCGAGATAAATGGCACTTAACCATCCAAATCTCCAAAAATGATCTACAGAAGATCATTTTGTCCTTGCAAAGCTCAAAATGAGCGTTATATTGATCTGCAGGAGATCATTATGGGTCTTCATAGACTCATAAGGGTCCGCTGTCGTTCAATTTAGCAGAGAGGGCATAGCCATGTCTCACACATACCTGACTACCGAAGAGTTGGCCACGCGAATGAAGTACGACGCGCGCACCATCCGCAACCGCCTGAAAGATTCAGTCTTGCTCGAAGGTATTCATTACTTCCGCCCCTTTGGCGGCCGCAAGATCCTTTTCATCTGGGAAGCTGTCGAAGAAGACATGCAGAAATTCTCGCGGGTTTCTGGATTGGTACCGATGGCCGGCGGGGGCATCTGCCATGGGTAAGGTTCGCGCCCGTGCCGACAACGAGAAGTTGTTCTTTGACTTCACCTATCTAGATCAGCGCTGCCGCGAGCAGACCATGCTGCCTGATACGCCTGCTAGCCGGAAAAAGCTGGAGAAAATTCTCGAGCGCATCGAGGCGGAAATCACCCTCGGCTGCTTCGACTACGCAACCTACTTTCCTCAAAGCAGTAAAGTGCAAGAGATCAGTCGGCTGCGGGCTGGCTGCGCGTCACTGAAAACACCGCCGTTCAGGGATTTTGCCGAACTGTGGTTTGAAGAGATGAGGGTGGAGTGGCGCGACACGCACGCTAAGACTGTGCGTCTCACCCTCGATAAGCATTTGCTACCTGAGTTTGGCAAAAAAGAGATCAGCACCATCACCAAAGCAGAGCTTCTGTCTTTCCGCTCGGCGCTCGGCAAGCTCCCCGGGCAGAAAGGTCAGAGTCTGACGGCGACGAGAATCAACCACATCATGACGCCATTGCGGATGATCCTTAGTGAGGCATCTGATCGGTTCGAGTTTACCTCGCCGTACCTCAACATCAAATCGTTGAAAGTTCCCAAGACCGATGTGGAACCTTTCAGCCTGGATGAGGTGTTGCAGATACTCAGCGCAGTGCGTGAAGACTTCCGTAACTACTACACGGTGCGTTTTTTCACCGGCCTGCGAACTGCCGAAATTGATGGTCTGCAGTGGAGGTATGTCGACTTTCCAAAGCGCCAGATCCTGATCCGCGAAACCTGGGTAGGCGGCAAGCTCGACTATACGAAAAATGATGGCTCACAGCGCGAAATCGACATGTCGGAGCCGGTTTACCAAGCGCTGGTCGGCCAACGGGAGAAAACCGGCACTGGGCAGTTCGTCTTCTGCACCCGAGAGGGGACGCCACACGCATACCGGAACATCAACGACCGGGTTTGGTACCCGTTGCTGCGTCACCTAGGACTGCGCCGGCGTCGCC
>JAIERD010000275.1 GCA_019747155.1 Pseudomonadaceae bacterium | reverse complement strand
CCGGGCGGATCTCGCCAATCAGATTGTCGAGCACCAAAGGCACGGCGCTGGGGCTGCTGTAGTAGGTCAACACCATATGGGCTTGGTTGTAGTTGAGGGCCTTAACATAGGTGATGCGCAGCTTTTCACTGGGCACACCCAGGCGGCGCAGGGTGAAGTATTTGGCGATGGCGTAGTCTTCGCAGTCGCCGGCGCCTTTCACCAAGGCTTCGATGGGGGTGGCCCAGTAATCGTTTTGCCGCCAGTTTTGGCTGTCATCGACAAAACGCAGTTGCCGATTAAAGAAGCGATTAACGGCCTGCAATTGCCCGTTTTCATCAGCGTTAAGATTGCTGTTGATCAGCCCATCCCACTCTTCAATGCGCGCCTTGGCGCTGCCTAGATTGCCGTAGCGCTTTTCGGCATTGTTGATGATTAAGCCAAAATCCCAGTTTGCCAGCACTGTGCCTAGTGCCAGTAGCAAAGCTGCGAACGTGACAAAACACAGCCGAGACTGCGCTGGGCGTTTTGGTCTTTTCGGCAGTTGCTGGCGTGGCGGCATCTAGTACTGCTCCAAGCAAGTAGGCAGTAGTTTAGGTGCTGATGCTGGATTGTCTGGAGTGACAGCGGCCGATCGTCGCGAAGGTGCAGCAATAAGTCCGGTGATTAAAGCAAACAGCCCGCGCTACCTGAAACTAACAGGCCGCGCAGGCTGTGGAGTGTCGCGAGTAGGCCGCAGGCGGCCGGGGCATTTAGTGGTGGCGCGGTTTTAGCAGTGCAGGTTTTTCATCCGGGGCGTTGCAGAGCAGAAACAACGCGGTGAGCAGTTCAGGGATCTGCTCGACCATGTCATCAATCATGTTGCG
This sequence comes from Pseudomonadaceae bacterium, assembly GCA_019747155.1. Lineage (GTDB taxonomy): Bacteria > Pseudomonadota > Gammaproteobacteria > Pseudomonadales > Pseudomonadaceae > Aquipseudomonas. The sequence continues at coordinate 15,060 of JAIERD010000275.1, read as the reverse complement.
ATCGCGGGCGATGTCGCTGAACTCAGGCTGGTCGTCGAACAAGCCGGAGACTGCCATGATCGGCAGCAGCAACTCGCTAACTTCGTCTTCGGCGTCTTCAAACCAGGCGGCTTCGCGCAGAAATACCCCTTCCATGAAGCCGATGCACCAGCCGCGCAGATCCGAATCGTCTGGCTCATCGCCAAGGTCCAACTCGCAAGGGATTTCCGGCTCGTCATCGCTGGCCAGTTGGCGGGCGATATGGGATTTGAGCTGGATTAAGGTGGCTTCGATGTCGACGCGTTCTTCTTCGCTGCGATAGTGCGGTGGCTCGGAGAACAAAGCGTCAATCCATTCACGCTCATCCGGTTGCTCGGTGCAGATCGACAGCGCGGTCAGAAAACCGTGGGCGGCCACATAATCGAGCGCCTCATCGTGCAATTCGTCAGCGTCGAGAAAGGCTTGCAGGCGGTTCAATTGCTCAGCGAATGACATCTGGGGCTACCTTGAAAGAATAAGCGAAGGACAAGTCTAGTCTAGTGCGGTGCTGGCGGCAAAACAGCCGGTAATAGGAGGCGGGCGTTTACCGCCTTAGCTTGCGTATAATGGCCGATTTATGGCCGTTTCAAGCGCTTTTGCTTGGCGCTGTCTGCTCTGCGTGGGGCTCAGCAATGGGGCGCTGCGTTAAGACTTGGAGTTTCTATGCTGGTGCAGGCTAAACGCATTCTCAAAGACGTCTTTGGTTATGACCAGTTCCGTGGTCGCCAGCAGGCGATTATTGAGCGCGTGGCCGCAGGCGGCGATGCCCTGGTGCTGATGCCCACTGGCGGTGGTAAATCACTGTGCTTCCAGGTGCCGGCGCTGCTGCGTGAAGGCCTGGCGGTGGTGGTTTCGCCCCTGATCGCGCTGATGGACGATCAGGTCTCGACCCTCGACGAGTTGGGTGTGGCGGCTGCGGCGCTGAACTCGACGCTGAACGCTGGCGAGCAGCGCGAGATCGCCGACAAGATTCGTCGTGGCGAGATCAAGATGCTCTATCTGGCCCCTGAGCGGCTGGTGCAGCCACGGATGTTGGCGTTTTTGCAGAGCCTGGAGATCGCCCTGTTTGCCATTGACGAGGCGCACTGCGTGTCGCAATGGGGGCATGATTTCCGCCCGGAATACCTGCAGTTGGGGCAACTGGCCGAGTTGTTCCCGAATGTGCCGCGCATCGCCCTGACCGCCACTGCGGACATGCGTACCCGCGAAGAGATCGTCCAACGTCTGCATTTGGAAAACGCCGAGCGTTTTTTGGCCAGCTTCGACCGGCCGAATATTTTTTACCGCATCGTGCCCAAAGAACAGCCGCGCAAGCAATTGCTCGGCTTTCTTGCTGAGCGGCGCGGCGATGCCGGCATCGTTTATTGTCTGTCGCGTAAGAAAGTTGACGAAGTGGCGGCTTTTCTCTCGGCGCAGGGCTTTCCCGCGCTGCCGTATCACGCCGGTTTACCCAGCGATTTACGCGCCTACCACCAGAAGCGCTTCCTCAATGAGGAAGGGCTGATCATGGTCGCCACCATTGCCTTTGGCATGGGCATCGACAAACCCAACGTGCGCTTTGTCGCGCACCTGGATTTACCCAAGTCGCTCGAAGCCTATTACCAGGAGACTGGCCGGGCTGGGCGTGATGGTTTGCCGGCTGACGCCTGGATGGCCTACGGCCTGCAAGATGTGCTGATGCTCAAGCAGATGCTGAACAACTCCGATGGCGACGAGCGCCACAAGCGGCTGGAGCAACACAAGCTGGACGCCATGCTGGCGCTCTGTGAGCAGATTCACTGCCGCCGGCAAGCGTTGCTGGCTTATTTCGATGAAGAAATGCCCGAGCCCTGCGGGCACTGCGATAACTGTGTCGATGGCGTGCAGACCTGGGACGCCACCGAGCCGGCCCGCCAGGCGCTGTCGGCGATTTTCCGCAGTGGCCAGCGCTATGGCGTCGGCCATCTGATCGATCTGCTGTTGGGCCGTGACAACGAAAAAGTCCGCAGCCACGGCCATCAACACCTCTCTGTGTTCGGTCTGGGCAAGGCGCTGAGCGAAGGCGAGTGGCGTTCGTTGTTTCGCCAGTTGGTGGCTCGCGGCTTGGCCGATGTCGATTTGGAAGGCTACGGCGGCCTGCGCTTGAGCGACAGCTGCCGGCCGCTGTTGCGCGGTGAGCAGCAATTGCAGCTGCGCCGCGACCTGAAACCTGCGCAAAGCACTAAAAGCGGCGGCGCCAGCAATGCCAGCCAACTGGTGCGCAGCGAGGAGCGTGAGCAGTGGGAGGCATTGCGCACCTTGCGGCGCAACTTGGCGCAAGAGCATGGCGTGCCGCCCTATGTGATCTTCCCCGACTCCACTTTGCTGGAAATGCTGCGTAGCAAGCCTGGCTCCCTGAGTGAGATGGCCCAAGTTGGCGGCGTCGGTGCACGCAAGCTGGAGCGTTATGGCCAGGCCTTCCTCGAGGTGCTGCAGGGCACCGCCGAGGCGCCACGGGTGGTGGCGGATTTACGCCATGAGTTGGTCAGCCTCGCCTGCGCCGGTATGACACCGACGCAGATCGCCCGCCAGCTCAACTGCTCGGAGAAAAACGTCTACAGCCTGCTGGCCGAGGCCATCGGTCGTCAGCAGCTGAGTCTGGAGCAAGCGCTGGATGTGCCCGAGGCCTTGCTCGGTGAAATCCAGGAGGCCTTCCTCGATGGCGAAGGCGAACTGCCGGCAGTGTCGGCCTTGGCTGAGCAGTTTCGTGGGCGGGCCAGCGACGGCGTGTTGTATTGCGTGCGCGCGGCCTTGCAGGCGGAGTTTGAGGCTTAAGCGTGGGGCGCAACGGCTGCTGGTTTTAGTCAGAAAACTGGCAGTTTGCTATGGCGTAAATGTGGCACTCTTAACCTAAAGCTATAGTTCGCACGGTTTCGCTTGCGGAGGGTTGAGGATGGCGCAACAACACGAGTGGCTCGACGACGTTGGCTCTAACACTTATGCCGATCAACTGGCGGTGGGCTTTCGGCGTTTACGCTTCAGTGCGCCACTGGAGTCGGAATACCTGGATTTCGTTCGCGACGATCGCTTTGAATTGCAGCGCACCGCGCTGGGTGGTGCGATCGTGTTGTGGTGCGCCTTTGCGGCAGTTGACCAACTGCTGATCCACAGCCAGGAGCGCTGGTGGATGTTGGCCGTGCGCGCTTTGGTGCTGGTGTTCTTGTTGGTCTGCGCTTTTTTGCTGGTGCAACGTAAACACACCCAGCTGTTAAATCCGTTGTCGATTGCCTGTATCTCTGCCCTGGGGTTGGGCGCCTCAGCGGTGATTGCCATCGCCCACCGGGTCGAGCCGCATTTCCCCTACGAAGGCTTACTGCTGGTGTGCATGGCCGGCTATTTTTTGGTCGGCTTGCGTTTGTCCGAAGCGGTTATCAGCCCGCTGCTGATGCTCAGCGGTTACCTGTTGTTTGAGCTGATGGTCGGCATCTCGACGCCCTTGCTGCTGAACAATTTGCTGTTTTTGTTGTTCGGTAACCTGATTGGCATCGTCGGTTGCTACTTGCTGGAGTACAAATCGCGCGAGCATTTTCTGGTCAGCCGCTTGATGCGGGTGCTGGCCGACCATGACAGCCTGACCGGCTTGCACAACAGGCGCAGCTTCAACCGCCAGCTGGAGCGTCTGTGGCGTTTGGCCCAGCGCGAAGAAGTCAGCCTGGCCATGCTGATCTGCGACATCGACCACTTCAAACTCTACAACGACAGGTACGGTCATCAAGGTGGCGATGCGGCATTGCAACAGGTCGGGCAACTCTTGGCCGGTGCCGGCCGCCGGCCCTTGGACATGTCGGTACGCCTGGGCGGTGAAGAGTTTGCGGTGCTGCTCTACGACATCAGCCCCGGCGAGGCGCACCAGCGCGCCGAGCAGTTGCGCGCAGCCCTTGAGCATTTAAGGATTCCCCATGCCGGCTCCGACACTGCGGGAGTGGTTACCCTGTCGATTGGCGTCGCCTGCCTGCAGCCTGCGCAAGGTGGGACCTTTGGCCAACTCTATGAGCAGGCCGACAAGGCGCTGTATCAAGCCAAGAGCCAGGGACGTAATAGAGTCGTTAGCTAAGCGGCAGAGCGCTCGGTTTTCTGGCTGATTTTGCCCCAGGTTTTGGCGTCATGGGTGACTGGCGTGGCGGGCCGGCGGTGCTAGCATCGCGGCTATCTTTGCCCGGAGCACACGCAGATGGATCAGCTGATTCAGGCCAATGGCCAACCGCATTACGGCATCTTCAAAGCTGCGCCCAAGCAGATCAACTACCGCGATTTTGACTTTCGTTCGCCCATGGGCAAGCCATTAGGAGCCTTAGCCAAATGGCGGCGTTTTCATCAGTTTCAGTATTTTGGTCTGATCAGTGATCAGTTGATCGGTGGCTGTGCGCTGGCCAATTTAAGTTTGGCCGGGATCGGCTTTGTCTATCTGTTTCACCCAGCTTCTGGGCGGATGATCGAGCGCCAATTCAAGTTGCCACTGGGCTTTGGCAGCCGTTTTTCGCAAAACCCCGATGACGGCATCTGCGAGCTACGCCAAGGACGTAACCTGCTGCGGCTGGAGAACTGCGCGGCGTCCAAGCAAAAGCACCTGCTGGTTGAACTGGATGACGGCACGCGCATTGAGGCCAGCTTCTGCGAGGCCGAGCCGGCGTTTCAGCCTATGCACCTGTGTACGCCGACGGCGGTAAATGGCTGGGTCTATGCGCAAAAAGTCGCCGGCGTGCGGTGCAGTGGTTCGGTGCAGAGCGCCTTGGGCAATTTTGACCTGCACGCGATCGAGGCCTTTGCCCACCATGATTGGTCGGCCGGTTATATGCGCCCGCAAACCCACTGGAACTGGGCTTGTCTGTCGGGGCAGGCGGGGGCGCAACGGGTGGGGTTGAACCTGTCTTGTGGGGTGAATGAAACCAGCTTTACCGAAAACTGCTATTGGCTCGATGGCGAGCTGATCAAGGTCGACACCGCGCGCTTTGAGTTTGATCGCGATCAGCCACTTAAACCCTGGACGATCAACTCGGCTGACGGCCAGTGTGAGTTGCACTTTGTCGCCCATGGCCTGCACGAGGAGCGGATGAACTTAGGGATTATGGCGAGTAATTTCAAACAAATATTCGGCCGTTTTACTGGCGTGCTGCGCCCGCTTGGGCGCCCTGCGGTGCAGATCGACAACCTCTGGGGCTTTGTCGAAGACCAGTATGTGAAGTGGTAGGCGCCGCTGCGCATTCTGTGCGGGGCTTGGTGCTGAAAGAATCCGAGCGTTCAACCATCAGTTAGCTACTCGAGGATTGTCAGGGGTGCCTGAGCCACACCATTGTGCAGTCAGCAAAACTATGACTAATCTGTAGGCAGGATGACTTGTCGGTCACTTTGTTTAGCTGCGGGTTAATTGTCCGCACGGCAAGCCACTGGCACCGCTCTCATCGCCCCCCAGTTAACTGGCTGGGGCGTTAGTTGAGCGCGGTGTTCGAGCTGGAGAAAACCTCGGAGGTCATATGGCTCGTGTGCACAAACTGCTGTTAACCCTGGCTTCGAGTTCAGCGTTGTATTCCGGTTTGGTGCCGGCCTTGGGGCTTGGCGCTATTAGTTTGCATTCAGCGCTGAATGAACCGTTGGAGGCCGATATTCAACTGCTGGAGGTCGGCGACTTAAGTGCCGACGAAGTGCGGGTGCGGCTGGCCTCAGAGGCAGACTTTTTGCGCTCTGGTGTCGAGCGGATCTTTTTTCTTAATGATTTGCGCTTTACCCCGCTATTTAAAGGCTCGCAAAGCATTATCCGGGTGACGTCGAGCAAACCGATCCGCGAGCCTTATCTGAATTTTGTCATTGAGTTGGCCCGCCCCAATGGCCAACTGTTGCGTGAATATACCGTCTTGATCGACCCGCCGGGTTCCTCTGCCTACCGCGCCGTGGCGCAACTTCCGGCATACGCTGCGCCACGGGTGGCGCAGCCGCGCCCACCGCAGCGCGCCAAGCCCTTGCCGGTTGCGACTCAGGGCAATCGTTATCGGGTGGTGGCGGGGGATAGCTTATGGCTGATCGCCCAGCGCCTGCATAGCGACGCTGGCCAGCCATCAGTGCCGACGATGATGGCGGATATTCAAGGCTTAAACCCCCAGGCCTTTATTGGCGGTGACAGCAGCCGATTGAAGCTGGGTGCCGACTTGCTCTTGCCCGACAGCATTGCCGCTGCGGTTGTGGCGGCTAAGTCGTCAGTGGCGCCGAACGTTGAGCCCAATGCGGCAAATGCCAACAGCACAGCAACGGCCAGCAACTTGCCCCTAAATCCCGTCCAACAGACCAACAATTCCGATACTGCGCTGGCCGAGGTAGAAAAACGGCTAGCGCTGGAGCTGGCTGCCCGTGCCGATGAAAATCGTCAGATGCAGGCCTCGATGCTCGCGCTGCAGGCGCAGTTGAGTGCCTTGCAAGAGCAAATGCAGGGTAAAGATCAGCAGCTTGAATTGCTCCGCGCCGACCTTGCGACTAACCGCGAGCAAGCCTTGCCCACAAGTTCGGTGCAGCCTTTGCCGGTGGTTGCAGCAGCCAACAATGAGGTGCTGACGGCCGCCCCAGTAGCTATGACTGATGGTTCTAATACAACGCTCTTGGCGTGGTTGCTGGGCGGCTCAAGTTTGTTGTTGGCTTTGCTTGGCGCAATCATTTGGCGCGGTCGTGGCCGCCCGCTACCTGTCGCCGCTGCAATCGAGCCGGCGCCGGTTGTTGTGCCTGAGCCTGCGGTTGAGTTGCCGACGGTTGAGCTGGAGCCAGTCTTTGTCGCAGAGCTTGAACTTGAGTCTGAACCGCTGCCGCCAAGCAAGCTTGTAGCCGCAGGGTTAACACGGCCGGCAACCGCCACGGCAGACCCGCTCGAAGGCGCCAATATTTACATTGCTTATGGGCGTTTTAGTGAGGCATTAGCCATTTTGCGCAAGGGCGTTGAGGCCCAGCCACAGCGCACTGAGTTGCGCCTACGCATGCTTGAGGTGCTTGGCGAGTTGGGTGATAGCGCAGGCTTTACCCAGGAGGAGGCGGTGTTGCGGCAGCAGGGGGCAGACTCGGTACAGCTGGACCAGCTCTGGGCACGCTTTGCCCATGTGCTGGTGTCTGAGCCAGAAATTGTGCTGGATGACGTTGTGTTAATGCTCGATGAGCCAGCGTTAGAGGGCGCAGTGCAAAGCCCTGAAGTCTTGGATGACTTTCAGTTGAACCTGGAAGATTTGTCGTTGGACGCCGACTGGGATTTGCTTAGCCCCTTCAAACCTGCCGCCACTGCGCGCAGCAAAACGGCAGCGCTGGCGCCGGTGGCCAATGACGCGGCGTTTCGCTCGGACCTGCAGCATCTACCCGAGGTGAGCGAAGTGCAGTTGGAGCAAAACGCCTTGAGTCCCTTTGCTAACTGGCCGTCGGACAGTGCTGCAGACGAGGACATACTCGAAGAGGAATTTGTCGATGCCTTTGCCGGCGAGTCGCTGAAACGTATCAATAAACCGGCTCTGGCCAGCCTCGAGCATCTGGCCACCAACCGGGAGAACCTGGTTAAGTTGAACAAGGCGCTGGCCTATATCGCTCAGGGCAATCTAGGCAGTGCGTGCAGCATTCTCAACGAGGTTATCTGCGATGGTGATGCGCAGCAGCAGCAAGAGGCCCGTGAGTTGCTGGCAAAAATCGCGTAATTTGCCCCGATGATAAGCAACGCCGCAGCCTAAAAACTGCGGCGTTGTTGTTTCTGCCTAGGCCAAAGCTGCCGCTGTTGGTCTAAGCCCGCTAATATCGCCAGCCCCAAAGTCGGAGCCTGAACAATGAAGCAAGAAAAAGCCGAAGTGGTGATTACCTACTGCACCCAATGTCAGTGGTTGTTGCGCGCGGCCTGGCTGGCGCAAGAGTTGCTCAGCAGCTTCAGCGATGATTTGGCCCGGGTCAGCCTGGAACCCGCCAGCGGCGGTACCTTTCGCATCACCTGCAACGGCGTGCAGCTCTGGGAGCGCAAGGCCGATGGCGGCTTCCCCGAGGCCAAGGAACTCAAGCAACGCCTGCGTGACCTGATCGACCCAGAGCGCGATCTGGGCCACAACGAACCGGCACGCAGCGAGTAACAGTGGCTTTACACCTGCCATTTGACTGACCAAGCAGCTGCGGGCTGTCAGCAAACTGCCGCATAACTGTCATTGCGCCTTCATCAGGCCTGCGCAAGCTCGGGGAAACCCCGCCGGAGGCCGCCAATGAGCAATGCCCAGCTTGCCCGACCGACCCGTAAGCAACGCGTTCGCACTCTTTGGGTGTCGGATGTCCATCTCGGTACCCGTGATTGCCAGGCCGAACACTTGGCCGCCTTTCTCAAGCGCTATCACACCGACAAGGTCTATTTGGTCGGCGACATCATCGATGGCTGGCGGCTGCGCAGCGGCATCTACTGGCCGCAGGCGCACACCAACGTGCTGCGCCGCCTGCTGACCATGAGCAAGCGCGGCACCGAGGTGATCTACGTCACCGGCAACCATGATGAGTTTCTGCGCCGCTACTCAAAATTAATCCTCGGCAATATCCAGCTGGTCGATGAGGCCGAGCATGTCACCGCCGATGGCCGCCGCTTGCTGGTGATTCATGGTGATCAGTTTGATGTGATCACCCGCTATCACCGTTGGTTGGCGTTTCTCGGTGACTCGGCCTACGAGATAACCCTGACCCTGAATCGTTGGCTTAATCATTGGCGCCAGCGCTATGGCTACGGTTATTGGTCGCTGTCGGCGTACCTTAAGCACAAGGTCAAATCGGCGGTGAATTTCATCAGCGACTTTGAACAAGCCATCGCCCATGAGTGCCAAAAACGCGGTTTCAATGGCGTGGTTTGCGGGCACATTCACCACGCCGAAATTCGCCAGATGGGCGAGGTCGAATACCTGAACTGCGGTGACTGGGTCGAGTCCTGCACGGCCTTGATTGAGCACTTGGACGGTTCGATCGAACTCTATCGGCTGGCCGACGATCAGGCCCGTCTGGCCGCGCTGGCCGCCGCTAAGGTGGCTGAAGCCGCCGTGCAGCCGGCTTACGCTGAGCCGGTGCTATGAGGATACTAATAGTCACCGACGCCTGGACGCCGCAAGTAAATGGCGTGGTCACCAGCCTGCAGGCATTGATAGCAGAGCTGCGTGGCCTTGGACATCAGGTGAAGGTGCTCTCGCCGCAGGATTTTCGCGCGCTGCCTTGCCCGACTTACCCGGAGATTTCGTTGGTGTGGAATCTCTGGCGGGTCGGGCCGGCGATTCGCGACTTTGCCCCGGATATGGTGCATCTGGCCACCGAAGGGCCGCTGGGCTGGACGGCCCGGCGTTGGTTGCGCAAGCGTCAGTTGGCGTTCAGTACGGCGATTCATACCCGGTTTCCGGAGTATCTGACCAGTCGCTGGTCGTGGTTGCCGCTGGCGTGGGGCTATGCCTGCTTGCGTGAGTTCCATCGGCCGAGTCAGGCGGTATTGGTCAGCACCGAGCGGATGCGTAGCGAGTTTGCCAGCTGGGGCTTTAGCCATTTGCAGTTGTGGCGCAAGGGTGTCGATAGCCGGCTGTATTATCCGCAGCCGCTGCGCGAAGTGCCGCCGCAGCCGATTTTTCTCTATGTCGGGCGCTTGGCCGCGGAGAAAAATATCGAGGCCTTTCTCGCCCTCGACTTACCTGGCGTAAAGCGCCTGGTTGGCGACGGTCCGCAGCGGCAGGCGTTGGCGGCGGCGTATCCGCAGGCGCAGTTTCTTGGTTACCTGCATGGCCAGGCGTTGGCCGATGCCTATGCTGCGGCCAGTGTGCTGGTCTTCCCCTCGCTGACCGACACCTATGGGCTGGTGATGCTCGAAGCGCTGGCCTGCGGTACTCCGGTGGCAGCGTTTCCGGTGGCCGGCCCCTTGGATGTGCTAGTGCCAGGCGTTACTGGCGTGTTGGCGGTTGATCTGCAGACGGCCTGTTTAGAGGCGCTGCAGTTGAGTCGCGAGCGCTGCGCCGAGCACGCCCGACAACAGTCTTGGCGCGCCTCGGCGCAGGAGTTTCTGGATCGGCAATGTTTGCTGGATGGTGAGGCGTGCGCAGCGCCCGATGCAGAGATCAAGGCACTGGCGGAGGTCTAAAGGCGTGGCTTAGAGAATGACCTTGTCGCGCAGTTTTTCAGCGGCCAGGTTCAGCGCCAGAATCACCCGTTCCTTGTCGTAGTTCTGGATGCCGTTGGTGTCCAGGTACATGGAGAAACCCGGCAGCTCGTGCTCCAGATAGCTAGAGGTGGCGCCCAGATCGCGGCGAAAATCCACCACTTGATAAATCTGCACCGGGCGGGTGAAACCCTTGACGGTGATCTGGCCCTTGTCGCGGCACATGATTACGTCTTTCACCAGCGAGTAGGTCTCGTGAGAGATTAAAATCTCGCCAGACTCTGCCGAGCTTTCCAGGCGGCTGGCCAGGTTCACCTCGCGGCCGATGATGGTGTAGTCCATGCGCGTATCGGCGCCGAAGTTGCCTACCGTGCAGTAGCCGGTATTCAAGCCCATGCGGATTTCCAGCGGCTTGGTTATGCCCTGGGCGCGCCACTGTTGGCGCAGCACCTTCATGTGTTTGCGCATGGCAATGGCCATCGACACCGCAGCCACCGCATCTTTTTTCGCCCCTTGGGAGGCCGGGTCACCAAAGAACACCATCACGCAATCGCCGACGAACTTGTCGATGGTGCCGCCGTACTTGAGCACCAGCTTGGACATTTCATTGAGGTAGGTGTTGAGCAGGTCGGTGAGCGCCTCGGCTTCCAGCTCTTCGGCCAGCTCGGTAAAGCCTTTGATGTCGGAGAAAAACACCGTGAGTTTCTTGCGCTGGGTTTCCAGACGGACACTTTTTTTGCCGCTGAAGATCAATTCCCAGACCTGTGGCGACAGGTATTTGGCCAGGTTGCGCGCCAGCCGCGCGGCTTTTTCCTGCTCGCGTTTGATCTCACTGCGCGCTACCGCCAAGTTGATGCCTTGCTCATGGACAAAGTAGGCCGTGATGCAGATGTACAGGGCGCAAAACAGCACGCTGACCACCGACAAGGCTACTGGGCTGTTGCCTTTGAAGTGAAAGTCGATCAGCGCACTGGTCAGCACCGCGCCGCTGACCGCCACCAGCAAGCCCAGCGCCAGTGGCCTAAGCCCGCCATTGATCAGCGCACTGAAACTTAAAATCAGCAGGATCATCAGGCTCGGCACTACCGCAAAGCCCATCAGGGCGGTGAAGGCGCCGGCATGCAAGGCATCGACAAACAGCAGCGCCAGGTAGGTTTGCTGGGTGTGGCTGTGTTTGAAACGTACGCTGAACTGGTGCGCCAAGTGCGGATAGAGCAGCGCGTAGGGGATGATCCAGAGCGTGTCATTGCCAAAGTACTGGCCGTAATAGCCTGCGGCGATGCTCGCGGCGGCGGCAATATAGGCCAGTACGCGGGAGTAGTATTCGCGCACGGGTGGCGTTGGCAGGTTATTACGGCGTTCGGGCTGGGCAACTTTCATGATGGATCAGCGCTACCTGCAGTTATATGGCGCCTGCACTGGGCACCTGGGTAATCTGCTAGGAGTCTGACCAGCCCCCTAGGCTTTCTGGGGGCAGATAATACGCACCTAAAGGCCCGGCAGCCAAGCCAGGCCGCTAAATGGTGGGTGGCAACTGCTGCGCGGCCTTGGTGCGTTGATTTAAAAGCGAATTCGCCCGGTGAAGGCATCTTTAAGCATGACCCAATCGCCGAGCAGGCTGTAAAGCGGGTACTTAAAAGTAGCCGGTTTGTTTTTTTCAAAAACAAAATGGCCAACCCAAGCGAAGCCATAACCGGCAACAGGTACTAACCACAGCAGGCTCCATTGCTGCTGGCTGATGGCATAGCCGAGAATGCTCAATACCAGCAGGCTGCCGACATAATGCAGGCGCCGGCAAATGTCGTTGCTGTGCTCTTGCAGGTAGTAGGGATAGAACTCGGCAAAGCTGCTAAAGCGTTCGCTGCTGTCGTGGGCCATGGTAAAAACTCCGGTAATTATTGTCCTTGCAGTGTAGGTTGGCTGGCCTGTTCGGTCAGTGACATTGAGTGCCAGTTTAGTATCCTTGCGTCGCCAAATCAGCGCGCCCGAGCAGCTTGAGTCCGACAGGCAGCAATCACATTTACTCAAAGAGAAGAGGCTGCATGAGCGAACGTACCACCTCCTCGAGCTGGGCTTTGGGGATAGTCCAGGCATTGGAAATGGGCGGTGTCGATTGCCGCAGCGTGTTTGCTGCGCTGGATCTGGATTACGCCGCCTTGGACGATGCCGACGCGCGCTTTAGCCAGGACAACATGACCCGCTTGTGGCGGCGGGCGGTCGAGTTGAGCGGTAATCCGGCGATTGGTTTAAACATGGCCAAGGTGGTGCGTCCGGCGTCGTTTCATGTGGTCGGCTACGCCTTGATGTCCAGTCGTACCCTCAAAGAGGGCTTTACCCGGCTGGTGCGTTATCAACGGATTATTGCTGAAGGCGCGGATTTGAGTTTCCGCCCTTTGGGGCAGGGCTACGGCCTGATTTTGAGTATTCATGGCGACCGTTTGCCGCCGGCGCGGCAGAGTGCCGAGGCCTCGTTGGCCTATGCCCTGGCCTTTTGTCGGTGGATGACGGGCAAGCCGCTCAGTCCGTTGCAGATTTGCTTTCAGGGTGATCCGCCGGCTGACTTAGAGCCCTATCAGCAAGTGTTTCAGGCACCGTTGCAGTTCAACGCTGAGCATTACGCGCTGCTGTTTGATCGGGCCGATCTGGACATCCCTTTGCAGACCGCCAACGCCGCCTTGGCGCAGTTGCATGATCGTTTTGCCGGCGAGTATCTGGCGCGGTTTTCCGATAGCCGCGTGACCCATCAGGCGCGTCAGGTGCTGTGCCGGTTGTTGCCCCAGGGCGAGCCTAAACGCGAGAGCGTGGCGCAGGCCTTGTGCCTGTCGCAGCGCACCTTGCAACGGCGTTTGCAGGAGGAGGGCAGCAGCTTTCAGCAGTTGCTGGACGACACGCGCCGCGAGCTGGTGGTGCAATACCTGGCGCAACCGAACTTGACCCTGCTGGAAACCGCTTACTTGCTCGGCTTTGCCGACCCGAGCAACTTTTTTCGGGCGTTTCGCCGCTGGTTTGGCTGCACACCCGGTGAGTACCGCGCGCAGCTGTAAACGCTTGCGCCGGGGTGTGCAGTCGCGCGCTTAGAACCTGTTCAAGATCGTCGCGAGCGCAGGTCAGGCAAGGCGAAAACAGGCGAGGACGCGGAGTTTACGAGTTGTAAATGAGCAGTCCGAGCCTGTTTTCAACGCAGCATGGCCAAGAGCAGCAGATATTGAGCAGGTTCTCAGTGCTTCCAGAAGGCTTTGGTAAAGAGCACTAGCACGGTCAAGATTTCCAGTCGCCCAAGCAGCATGCCAACGGTCAGCAGCCATTTGGCCGCATCCGGCAGGGTTGAGAAATTGCCCGCCGGGCCGATGATCGGACCTAGGCCAGGGCCGACGTTGCACACCGCAGTGGCGGCGCCAGTCAGCGCGGTGACCCAGTCCAGACCAATCAACGTCAGCCCGAGGGCGATCACGCCGATGGTGACGGTGAAGAAGAACGAGAAGGTAATCAGCGAGCGAACGATGTCCTCGTCCAGATTGTGCTTGTTGTATTGCTGTTTGATCACCGCGCGCGGGTGCACCAGTTGCTGCAAGTTGGCCTTGAGCAGCACGTAGGCCACCTGAAAGCGGAAGATCTTCAAACCACCGGCGGTGGAGCCGGAGCAGCCACCAACGAAGGTCAGGTAGAAGAACAGCAAGACCGCAAAGCTGCCCCATTGGGTGTAATCGCCCAGCGCAAAGCCGGTGGTGGTGACCACCGAGGTGACATTCACCGCCACGATGCGAAACGCATCCAGCCAGCTGTTGTCCGAGTTGGCCCACAGCCAGGTGCCAAATACCAGCCAGGTCACCAGCAGAAAGCCGACAAACCCACGCACCTGGTGATCACGCAGCAGTGCCTTGCGGTTGCCACGCACCGAGGCGACATAAAGGGTAAAGGGTAAGCTGCCAAGCATCATCAACAGCACGGACACCCAATGCACGGCCGGTTGCGTCCAGTGCGCGAGCGATGAGTCGGAGGTCGAGAAACCGCCGGTGGACAGCGCCGCCATGGAGTGATTGACCGCCTCAAAGGGAGTCATCCCGGCCAGCCAGAACAGCCCGGTGCCGATGGCGGTAAAGGCGCTGTAAATCAACAAAATGTACTTGGCGGCCATGTGTGAGCGGGGCATGACTTTCTCGCCCCAATCGGAGGATTCACTCTGGAACAGGCGCATGCCACCGACGCGCAGCAGCGGCAGGATCGCCACGGCCATGCCGATAAAACCAATACCACCCAGCCAGTGCAGCATCGAGCGCCAAATCAGCAGCCCCGGCGAGGCATGATCCAGCCCGGTCAGTACGGTGGAGCCGGTGGTGGTAATCCCGGACATGGTCTCGAAAAACGAGTCGGTGTAACTGATGTGCTGAATGAGCACCATCGGCAGGGCGGCAAAAAAACACACCACCACCCAGCTGGCGGTGGTCAAAAAATACATGTCGCGCGGGCGCAGATGCACATGGGCGGGGCGCCCGGGCATGACCATGAGCAGGCCGGTCACCAAGGTGATCAGGCTCGACCAGCCGAAGGCGCTGAGGTCGTCGCGACGCTCAAAAATCAACAGGGTCAGCATCGGGATCAGCATGCTGATGGCCAAGGTAATCAGAAAGATGCCGAGGATGAAACCAATGATGCGCAGGGTCGACAAGGCCATGAAGTCGGCTCGAGCTCGGGTAAGGACGGGCGGCCATTCTACTCGTGCGGCCGGCGCTGTAAATCGCTGCGCGGCCGGTGCCTGCCGATAGTTGCAGTGGCCGCGCGAGGATTTAACCGCAGAAGGTCAAGCCTGATCGGCTAGAATCAGTTTTTTTAGCCAGGAGGTGCCCGATGGAGGCGCTCGACGCTTTGCTTAACCGGGTTTCTGTGCCGCGCTTGATCGAGCCGGCACCGGATGCTGCGCA
>JAIERD010000493.1 GCA_019747155.1 Pseudomonadaceae bacterium | reverse complement strand
GGCAGACCCTGCTGTTCTCCGCCACCTTCACCGAAGAGGTGATGAGCCTGGCCAAACAATGGACCACCGACCCGGCCATCGTCGAGATCGAGTCCACCGGCCTGGCCAACGCCAGCGTTGAGCAGCATGTCTATGCAGTGGCGGGCAGTGACAAATACAAGCTGCTCTACAACCTGATCAAACAGAACAACTGGACGCGGGTGATGGTGTTTGCCAACCGCAAAGACGAAGTGCGGCGCATCGAAGAACGTCTGACCCGCGACGGTATCAGCGCCGTGCAGATGTCTGGCGACGTGCCGCAGCACAAGCGCATCAAGGCGCTGGAAGATTTCCGTGAAGGGCGGATTTGCGTGATGGTCGCCACCGACGTCGCCGGGCGTGGCATTCACGTTGACGGCATCAGCCACGTGATCAACTTCACCCTGCCCGAAACCCCCGACGACTATGTGCACCGCATCGGTCGTACCGGCCGTGCCGGCGCAAGCGGCACCTCGATCAGCTTCGCCGGTGAGGATGATGCCTACGCCCTGCCGCCAATCGAAGCGCTACTGGGGCACAAGATCAACTGCGAACAACCGCCGACTGAACTGCTGATCGCGGTGCCCCGCAAGCACTGACGTGGTTTCGTAGGGCGGACTCAGGAGCGCAGCGAACAGTCCGCCAGCCGGTGGCGTACTGCCTGCGGCGAGTACGCCCTACGCCTTGTCCCAGCGCTGCGCGGCGTCCTTGTCGCTGCAGCGCCCTTCGACCCAACGCGGGCCGTCGCCGCCTTGTTCTTGCTTCCAGAACGGCGCGCGGGTTTTCAGGTAGTCCATCACGAAGTTGCAGGCATCAAAGGCAGCTTGCCGATGAGCGCTGGCGGTGCCGACAAATACTATCGGTTCGCCCGGCTGCAATTGGCCAATCCGGTGCAAAATCTCCAAGCGCAGCAATGGCCAGCGTTGCTCGGCCTCGGCGGCGATTTTCACCAGGGCTTTTTCGGTCATACCGGGATAATGCTCTAGGAACATCCCAGCCACCTCTCGCCCCTCGTTAAAGTCGCGAACGTAGCCGACAAAGCCCAGCGCCGCGCCAATCCCGACGTTCGCCGCGTGCAGCGCATTCAGCTCGACACCTGGATCGAACGCCTCAACCTGGACTCGAATGCGCATCGTCTTAACCCCCGGTAACGGTGGGGAAAAACGCCACTTCGTCGCCATCGGCCAGCGGCTCGCTCAGGCTGCAAAGCTCCTGGTTGCGCGCGCACATCAGATTTTGCTCGGCCAACAAGGCCCAGACGCCACCGCGGGCCAGTAATAACAGCCGCACATCATCCAGGGTGGCCAACTCACTGGCCCAACTCAACGGCTCACCGTCAATACCCAGCGCCTCGCGGTAGCGGGCAAAGTACTGCACCTGAATCATTATTCAGCCTCCGCGCTGTTGCTCAGCAACTCGCTGCTGGTATCCAGTTGATAGTGGCCGCTCTTGCCGCCGAGTTTTTCCAGCAACCGTACCGACTCAATGACCATGCCGCGATCAACCGCCTTGCACATATCGTAAATAGTCAGGGCGGCGACGCTGGCGGCGGTCAAAGCCTCCATTTCCACGCCGGTCTGCCCGGCCAGCTTGCAGCGGGCGGTGATGCGCACAGCATCCAAACCCTGCGCGACCAGTTCAACCTTAACGCCGGTCAGCAGCAGCGGGTGGCACAGCGGGATGAGGTCAGAGGTTTTCTTGGCCGCCTGAATGCCGGCAATCCGCGCCACGGCGAACACATCACCCTTGGGGTGACCGCCCTGCACTATCAGCTGCAAGGTCTCAGGGCGCATACGCACGAGCGCTTCGGCCACCGCTTCACGAAAGGTCGCCGACTTGTCGGTGACGTCAACCATATTGGCGTGGCCTTGGGAATCAAGATGAGTCAGCACAGGCTTGCTCCGAGTGAGGAGCGACAATTCTACCCCTCGAACCAGGCGATGGGCACACGCAGACGACAATCCGCTCGGCCCTGCACTGCGGTGAATGGCCACACCCGCACAACGCAATCCCCGACGGGCATTAGTGATAATAAACCGAGCGTTCAATCAACAATATCAAACTCATTAACAACTGTGGACAACAGCACTTCGAGATAGTTTTATCACACACAATAAATTTTATAAGGCAATCAAATCCGGACAAAAACAATGCAATCCAATGATTTAACTGCTACTGTGCACACAGTCTAACTTGACCTATATTTTTGGCGTGCGTTTATCGCCAAGTAAATTAGCGTCATAACTAGCCCTTTCACTTACGCAAAGAGAACAATCATGCAAATTAAAAATATCGCTATCTCCGCCCTTATCCTCAGCACCTTGGCGTTCGCTGGCTGCGACAAGAAAGAAACCGCACCTGCCGCTGCCCCAGCAGCAACCGAAGCTCCGGCTGCCGCCCCAGCTGCTGAAGTAGCTCCAGCACCTGCCGCGACTGAAGCTGCACCTGCTAAGTAATTTACTGCTTAGTAAAAAGGAGAGCCTCGGTTCTCCTTTTTTATTAGTAAAATCCACCAACGCTGTTATCCGCAATACAACCCTTCAGACTCCCCGCTTAACCAGCCGCCGCTTTATTTATATCCTGCGCAACTATGCGACTCAAACAGCCTTAACCACATTCAATGTATGACAATTGCAGATAGCCTCTGTGCAATATGCCAGCTTGCCCTCACGAGCGCCGGCATCGCCACATCCCTGTGGATCACACGTCGAACCGCTCGCGCAACGACATGGCCGGCATGTCTATTTCACCCTCACATATTGGCTTCAGCAAACTCGGCCAATACTGAGCGCGGCACCCCTTGCAAGGTGATATGTACGCCATGCGGGAAATCTTTGAAGCGCTCCGTCAGGTAAGTCAGACCCGAACTGGGTGCCGACAAGTACGGCGTATCGATCTGCGCCAAGTTGCCCAGACACACCACTTTAGAGCCGGTGCCGGCGCGGGTGATGATGGTTTTCATCTGGTGCGGGGTGAGGTTCTGGCATTCATCGATGAGGATCAGGCTCTGCTGGAAACTGCGTCCGCGAATGTAGTTGAGCGACTTAAACTGCAGCGGCACTTTTTGCAGAATGTAGTCGACACTGCCGTGGGTATTCTCGTCATCCATATGCAGCGCTTCGAGGTTATCGGTGATGGCGCCGAGCCAAGGCTCCATTTTCTCCGCCTCGGTGCCGGGCAGAAAACCAATTTCCTGATCCAGGCCTTGCACGCTGCGGGTGGCGATAATGCGCCGGTAGCGCTTGCTGACCATGGTCTGCTCGATGGCCGCCGCCAAAGCCAAAATGGTCTTGCCCGAGCCCGCCGCGCCGGTCAGATTGACCAGGTGGATATCCGGGTCGAGCAAGGCGTACAGCGCCAGGCTCTGATAAATATCCCGTGGCCTTAGGCCCCAGGCTTCCTGATGCAACAAAGGCTCTTGATGCAAATCGAGAATCAGGATCTCCGCACCTTTAATACCCTTGATCCAGCCGACGAAGCCCTGTTCATCAATGATGAATTCATTGATATGCACCGACGGCAAGTTGTCGATCAATTGCACCAGATGCCAGGTGCGGCCGTGATCCTGGCGGGTGTCGACCTTACTGACCCGGTCCCAGAACGAGCCGCTGAGGTTGTGATAGCCCTTGGGCAGCAGCGAGATGTCATCAACCAACTGATCGGTGTGATAGTCCTCGGCTTCAATCCCGCACGCCCGCGCTTTCAGGCGCATGTTGATATCTTTGGTCACCAGCACCACGGCCACACCGGCGCGGGCGGCTTGCAGTTCGACCAACTGATTGATGATTTTGTTGTCGTTGAGGTCCTCTGGCAGCCAGGTTACCGGCCCCGCATGCTTGCTCATCAAAATCGACAAAAACCCGCAAGGCCCGCTTTTTTCGCGCTGGATAGGCACGCCGCGTTCGACGTCTTCAGGCTTCGCGCCGCCGAGAATCTTGTCGATCAAACGAATCGCCTGGCGACATTCGGCGGCCACGCCCTGCTTGCCGGTTTTCAGTTTGTCCAACTCCTCCAATACCGTCATTGGAATAGCGACGTGGTGCTCCTGAAAATTCAGCAAGGCATTCGGGTCGTGAATCAGCACGTTGGTATCGAGGGCGTAGAGAGTTGGCGCTGTAGGGCTGACGCGTCCGTGGTTGTCCATACTCGGTCACCTTCTTGCTAGGGCCAGAGGACGCAATGCCAAAAATGCACTGCGCCGCAGAAAGACCGTCGGGCTCGCGGCATAGCCACGAGACAGAGCAAACCAGAGCAAGGCCGAGCGCGCTGCGGAGCTGACTAACAGCTCAAGCTGTAGGGCGCACCACGACCGCCACCGGTGTTGCCGGGTTCGACGGTCTAACTAATTGATAGCGCAAAATGGATGACACGAATAGCGGCAACGCAGACTTTTATCGGATATTTTTACTCCGCCCTCCCGCGTAAAGCGCTGCAAGCCACGTGCTGCGCCGGCTCAGCGCGACAGCCCTAGCGATAGTCATGACAGTCCTGCCAACTCAGACCACTGCCCCGAGTGGCCTGCACCAACCAAGGCACCGCCACGGGCGCCTTGCTGTGGATGTCGTGGAACAGAATCACCCCACGGCGCCACAACAGCATCAAGGTCAGGACGCGCTGCCCGGCGGCATCGGCGCTGACTTTATTGCTCCAGTCTTGCGAGTCGATATTCCACAGTCCGACCTGCAAGCCCTGCTGTTGAAAGAACCTACCGCTGTCCGGCAGGCGCTGGCCATAGGGCGGCCGAAACCAGGCCACGTAGCTGTCCGGCAGGCTTTGTCGCAGCAAGGCGTTGCTGCGACTCACCGAGTCCTGCCATTCGCCCCACTGGCTGTGGGACTGGTGCTGCCAGCCATGCAGGCCGACACATTGGCCGGCATACAAGCCTTGCAGCGCCGTGGCAGAAGTCTTCTGCAGACGGGCCTGCAAACTGCTGCCCAGCACATAGAAAATCCCGGTTAAGTTTTGCTCAGCCAGGGTGGTCAGTAGTAGGTCGCTGTTGCCATGGCTGGCAGTCGGGCCATCGTCGAAGGTCAATAAAAACTGCCGATCGACCAGTTCGTCGCCGTTATGCTCAAGCTCTGAGAACAGCGCGATTTCACTGCTGACTTTGGGGAACAGGGCCGCGAGGCGCAGTTGTTCATTCAGATAACTGCGATGAAAGTCCGCGCTCGACTGTGCCCAGGCAGCAAACGGCGGCGCGATCAATAACTGACTCGCCTGCTGACGCAGCGTGGTCAGGTCAGTCACCGGCGGACAAAATTCCGTGCCTTGGCTGCAACTGAGCTGCGCCAGTTGGTAGTTCTGCAGCAGCCGCGCCCAGAAGCGTTGACGCACCGTCTGCAGCGAATCCAGACTGATCTGTTTAATTCCCAGCTGCTGTTTCAAGGCTGCCTCATCACGGCTCTCACTGGCCAGCAGCATCTTGGCGAACATCAGTATTTCTGCCCGTGAAGCGGTATCGAAGGCCGCCGGGCTGTCCAGTTGCTGCGGCCAACTGGCTCTGTCCACGGTGGCCATGGTCTGCGGCCCGGCGGCCTGTACCGCACCGCTCAACAGGCCAACAGCCAGCACTAAAATTCGAAACATAATCCTCTCTCCTGAAACAACAACGCACCTAACAAGGCGCGTGCTGTGTAGCTGAACGGTATCGCAGCGGCTATTTACTCAGCCGCTCGATCGCCTTGTCGTACACCGGGTTGGCTTTTTGCTGCTTGGCCAATTGGTACTGCCCCAAGGCATCGTCCAGCTGCCCGGCGGCCTCGTAGATACGCGCGATGTTGTAGTAGGAGCCGGCCCGCACCGTGGCCGCCGTTGCGCCACTGGCCAGGGCGATGGCCTTGCGGTTAGCCCAGATCGCCTCGGCCGTGCGTCCAGCCTTCTGATAGGCCAAACCAAGGTTGCTGTAGGCCTGACCGTAAGCGTTATTCAGCTCAATCGCCTGCGCGTAGAAATCAATCGCCAGCTCCAGATTGCCGGCATGGTAAGCCGCCTCGCCTTTAACGTTCAGCGCCTTGGCCGCGCCTTGCGCCGCCGGGCTGGCGGCCTGGGCATTGATCAGCCGAGCATCGTCTTGCAACGGCTGCAAAACACCACCGAGCGCGGCGCTCTCAGCACTGGTACCGGCAAAACTGTTGATGTCTTGAAACTCGCCGGCGCCAGTGATGCGAAACACCGTCCAGAGGTTGCCGGCCTGGTTCTGCGGCACATAGTAGGTGCGCACCAAGGATTGACCGACATAGACAAACACCTTGGCTTGACTGTTGGACAAGTCATTGGCCCCGGGGTTTTCGCTGTTGGTGAAGTCGTGCACGGCATACACGTAAGTCTCGCCGAAGCGCTTCTTCTCCAGGGTGATGGTTTCCGGGCCGAAGCTGTCGGTGTCATCCACGTCGAGGTTGGCATCCAGGCCGTCTTTGGCCTCGAAGTAAATATGGTTGCCCGGATAGGCGATATGCGAGTCCAGATCCGCCGGGGTTTGCCCCCAGGTGAGCACCACGCGCATGCCGTCGAGATTCTGCATCACCGGGCTGATGGCGTAGGTCAGGCCCTTGCACGGGCACTTAGTCACCAGATTGGAGTAGCCGGGCTTTTTGATAATCAGCAAGCTGTCGGCATCGTCGGCAAAAGCGCTGGTCAGGCTGACCTGGCCCTGGGCATTGGTGCTGCCGACCACTGTCTGGGCGCCATTTTTTTGCACCAGCACCTGAGCATCGGCAATTTTCTGGTCTTTAACCACAGCGCTGAGCACTTCGATGGACAGCTGTTCGGCCTGGGCCAGCACGGCCACGGAGCTCAGCAGCAGGCTGGCGGCAAAACGGTATAGGGACGCAGTCATTGCGACCTCCTTGTCATGGGGATTTAAAAGGTGCGTCACTGGGCGACAGGCGGCTCAGTGCGCGCGCCACTATAGCCGAAGGCTGCCTGGGCCAATGCGCAGCGGCGCAAATTTCGCCACTCTCGCGCCCACGGCTAGCGGCGCCGGCAGACTTAGCCCTGCCCGCCTACGGACGCCTAAGCCCGTCAGGCTGCTAGAATCGCCGCTCGAATCAAGGAGCCGCGTTTATGCTGATGGTAATTTCTCCCGCCAAGACCCTCGACTACGAGACGCCGCCAGCCACTGCGCGCTTCACCCTGCCCGAGCATCTTGAGCACTCCAGCCTGCTGATTGAGCAGTTGCGTGAGCTGACTCCGGCGCAGATTGGCAGTTTGATGAGCCTGTCGGACAAACTCGCCGGGCTGAATGCCGTGCGCTTTAGCAGCTGGACGGCGGACTTCACCCCGCAGAACGCCAAACAGGCACTGCTGGCCTTCAAGGGCGACGTCTATACCGGGCTAAATGCCGAAGACTTTAGCGAGGCCGATTTCGACCACGCCCAACAACACCTGCGCATGTTGTCGGGCCTCTACGGCCTGCTGCGCCCGCTCGACCTGATGCAACCGTACCGGCTGGAAATGGGCACCCGGCTGGCCAACCCACGGGGTAAAAACCTCTATGAGTTCTGGGCCGAGCGCATCAGCGGCTACCTCAACCAGGCGCTGCTCGCCCAAGGCGACAACATCCTGCTAAACCTCGCCTCCAATGAATACTTCAGCGCGGTAAAACTTAAAGCCCTGAATGCTCGGGTAATTAATACCGAGTTCAAAGACCTGAAGAACGGCCAGTACAAAATCATCAGTTTCTACGCCAAAAAAGCCCGTGGCATGATGGCCCGTTACGTGATCAAAGAGCGTTTGCGCAGCCCGGACGCACTAAAAGATTTCAGCAGCCAGGGCTATGGCTACTCGATTACACAGTCCACGCCGGACAATCTGGTGTTTTTGCGCGACCACCCGCAGGACTGATAGTCCCCTCTCGATGCCGCTCGTCAGCCTACGGGCGGCATTATTCTGCACCCTACTCAGCACTCAGCGGCACCGCCAGCCCCCGCACATGCTCTATGCATTGCGGCGCCAATAAGCGCTGAAATCACCGCCAGTATTCGCCAGTTATAGTTCGGCAACTTCCGCCTGCAACCCGCGCAGCGCAACGCCGCAGCCTTCAATAAACCGACAAAATCACAGACTTGTTTACCTCTGGAACTTAGGTACCAATTAAGCAGTGGCACTTGGCCAGAAACAAACAATAATCCGCAAACAATAAGCAGGACTCTGGAAAGTTCAATTATTTATCATTTATCTGATCACCGGAATAATTTCAATTTAATTCACAAATATCATCAACAACCTGAACTTATTGTTAGTCACGGCCCTCCTATGAACTGACAAGCACTTACTACTGGCTTTAAGCACACCGTAAAAAAATCATCAGCAACGGATTGCAGAAGTTTTTCACGGTGCCTTAAGGCTGTGCCATTTAACCCTACAAAATGACCGGAGCAGCTCTGAAGGCCGCCTAAAAACAGCATTCTAGAGGCATCTAGCTCAACCTATGAGTAGCTATGAGTTTCACTGGCTATTCAACTTAATAGTTAAAGACATATATCCACTTATATTAGCGGCACGCCACTAATACGCCTGCAGTTTGACCAATTGAAGATTACCGCAGGCACTAGAGGATGCGCCAAACAACTAAACAGTATTACCTATGCGACAACTAGATCAGGGAGAGCGCAATGCGTATTAGTATTTTTGGCTTGGGTTATGTCGGCGCCGTGTGTGCCGGTTGTCTGTCTTCGCGCGGCCACCAGGTGGTCGGCGTGGATGTTTCCGCAAGCAAGATCGACATGATCAACGCCGGTAAATCACCGATAGTTGAACCCGGACTAGAAGCCCTATTAAAGAAAGGTATTAGCACCGGCTTATTGCGCGGCACTACCGATTTTGCCGAAGCAGTCCGCGACACCGAAGTGTCGTTTATTTGCGTCGGCACCCCGAGCAAGAAAAATGGCGATCTGGAACTCAATTACATCGAAGCGGTGTGCCGGGAAATCGGCCAGGTGCTGCGCACCAAGACCGAACGCCACACCGTAGTAATCCGCAGCACCGTGCTGCCCGGCACCGTCAAGAACGTGGTGATCCCGATTCTCGAAGCCTGCTCCGGCAAGAAAGCTGGGCTCGACTTCGGCGTTGCAGTGAACCCTGAGTTCCTCCGTGAAAGCACCGCCATTGCCGACTACGACCAGCCGCCAATGACCGTGATCGGCGAACTGGACGAAGCCTCAGGCGACCTGCTGCAGGCCATTTATGAGGAGTTGGATGCGCCGGTGATCCGCAAGGACATCGCCGTTGCCGAGCTGATCAAGTACACCTGCAACGTCTGGCACGCCGCCAAAGTGACCTTCGCCAACGAGATCGGCAACATCGCCAAGGCGGTGGGTGTGGATGGACGTGAAGTGATGGAAGTGGTCTGCCAGGACAAGACCCTCAACCTGTCGCAGTACTACATGCGCCCTGGTTTTGCCTTCGGCGGTTCCTGCCTGCCCAAGGACGTGCGCGCCCTGACCTACCGCGCCGGCTCCCTGGACGTCGATGCACCGATGCTCAACTCGCTGATGCGCAGCAACGTGGCCCAGGTGCAGAACGCCTTCGACATCATTGCCAGCCATGCCAAACGCAAAGTCGCCCTGCTCGGCCTGAGCTTCAAAGCCGGCACCGACGACCTGCGCGAAAGCCCGCTGGTAGAGCTGGCCGAGATGCTGATCGGCAAGGGCTACGAGCTGAGCATTTACGACAGCAACGTCGAATATGCGCGGGTCTACGGGGCCAACAAAGAGTACATCGAGTCGAAAATCCCCCACGTATCGTCGCTGCTTAACAGCAACTTCGAACAGGTGGTGAATGACTCGGACATCATCGTATTGGGCAATCGCGACGAGAAGTTCCGCACCCTCGCCCAGCACGCCCCGGATGGCAAGCAAGTGGTCGACCTGGTCGGCTTTATGCCGCACACCACCCGCGGCGCCACCGAAGGCATCTGCTGGTAAGCAGTCTGAACCGAGCTGCTGCTCTTTGTAGGAGCGGCTTGTGACCCACATGGAGGTGGGAAATGCAGTCAGCCGCCGGGAGCGGCGACTGCCCCGCGAATGCAGGCAACACAAAGCATCGCGGGCAAGCCCGCTCCTACAGGTAGCACCTTCGACCATGACCGCAGACATGCCCAACATGGAGATCAAGACACAAATGGACAGGCTCAAGCAGGTTTTCGCTGAAGCCGCCGGCTGGCTGTTGTACCTCAGTTTGTTGATGGGGATTGCCCTGGCGTTGCCCAGCACAGTCTTCGACCCGGAGTCGAAGGACTTCCTCCTACTGATCGGCGCCGTGGGCATTTGGCGCTACTCGATGGGCGCCACGCACTTTCTGCGCGGCATGCTGTTTCTCTATGTGGTGTTTCCGCACTACCGCCGCAAGGCAAAAAAACTCGGCAAAGCCGCCGACCCTTCCCATGTGTTTTTGATGGTGACCAGTTTTCGCATCGATGCACTGACCACGGCGCAGGTTTACCAATCGGTGATCCGTGAAGCCATCGACTGCGGTTACCCAACCACAGTGGTGTGCTCGATTGTTGAGCTGTCCGATGAATTTTTGGTCAAGAGCCTGTGGGAAAAATACCAACCACCGGCCCACGTGACCCTGGATTTTGTGCGGATTGCCGGCACCGGCAAACGCGATGGTCTGGCCCATGGTTTTCGCGCCATCTCGCGGCTGCTGCCGGACGAAGATGCGGTGGTCGCGGTGATCGACGGCGACAGCGTGCTGCAAGCCGGCATAGTCCGCAAAACTGTGCCCTACTTCAAACTGTTCCCGAATGTCGGCGGCCTGACCACCAACGAGTTCTGCGAGGTGCGCGGCAGCTACATCATGAGCGAGTGGCACAAGCTGCGCTTCGCCCAGCGCCACCTCAATATGTGCTCGATGGGACTGTCCAAGCGGGTGTTGACCCTGACCGGGCGGATGTCGGTATTCCGCGCGCCAGTGATCATCAATCCAAGTTTTATCGCCGACGTCGAAAGCGACTCCATGGAGCACTGGCGGCTGGGCCGTTTCAACTTCCTCACCGGCGATGACAAGTCCAGCTGGTACAGCCTGATGCGCCTGGGCTACGACACCTTTTACGTGCCGGATACGGCGATCTTCACCATCGAGCATCCGCCGGAAAAGAGCTTTATCAAGGCCAGCCGCAAACTGATGTTTCGCTGGTACGGCAACAACCTGCGGCAGAACGCGCGGGCCATGCAACTGGGGGTCAAACGCCTGGGGATGTTCACCAGCCTGGTGCTGTTCGATCAACGGGTATCGATGTGGACCTGCCTGCTGGGCCTGACGGTGGCGATCATCGCCAGCATCAAGTACAGCATCGCTTTTCTGCTGATCTACCTGCTGTGGATCGGCACCACGCGGCTGCTGCTGACGCTGTTGTTGTCCCTCAGCGGCCACCGCATCGGCCCAGCGTATCCGGTGATTCTTTATTACAACCAGATAGTCGGCGCGCTGGTGAAGATCTACGTGTTCTTCCGCCTCGACCAACAGTCCTGGACCCGCCAGCCGACCAAGCTCAATCGCGACCTGGCCAGCTTTCAGCGCTGGTTCAACACCTGGTCGTCCCGAACCATGACCTTCTCTGCCGCCAGTGTGTTTATCGCCACGCTGTTGCTGCTGGTGTAAGTGGCCATGAATGGAATTCGTCAAAAATTGCCCAGGAATATCAGCATGAATACCGCCGTCAATCTCAATGTTGTGCACGAGTCAGAAGCCCAGCGCCAACACGCCCGGGTCAAACTACCAGCCAAAATCCGCTTCAGCGGTAGTAACCGTGAAGTGCTCGAATACAACCTATTGGACATCTCCGCCGGCGGCTTCAGCTTTGCCGCCGGTAAGCTGCCGGCGCGGGTTGGCGAGCATCAGAAAGGCAAACTACTGTTTCTGATCGACAACCTCAGCCTGAGCATCGATGTGGCGTTTCAGGTCTGTTCGGTTGAAGTCGAGCACAACCGCGTCGGCTGCCAGTTCCACAATCTGCAGCCGCGCGACATCACCACCTTGCGCCACCTGATCACCGCTCACCTGAGTGGCGAGCTGATCACCGTCGGCGAACTACTGAGCACCCTGCAGCGCGAGAACTTCACCAAGGCGCGTAAAGGCAAGGCCGTCGGCGGCATGGGCGCTATCGCCCGGTTACGGGCGGTGACCTTTAGCCTGGGGCTGTTTGTGGTCGGGCTGCTGGCCTTCGGATTTATTTTCAAATCGATCTACGGCCTGTACTTCGTCACCCACGCCCAGTCTGGCGTGGTGCGGGTGGCTGGCATGCAAGTGACCATGCCGCGCGAGGGCACCGTACAAAGCCTGGTCGGCGCCAACGGCCAGGTGGCCAAAGGCGCGCCCATCGCCACCTTCAGCGCCTCAATGCTGGAGATGCTCAAGGGCAATCTGAACGAGGAGCAACTCGATCCGAGCAAAATCGAAAGCCTGTTCGGCACCCAGCTCAAAGGCACCCTGACCAGCCCCTGCGATTGCACCGTGGGCCAGCAACTGGTGGCCGATGGGCAGTACGCCAACAAGGGTGAAGTGATCTTCCAACTGCTGGCGCGTGACAGCCAGGCCAGCATCGAAGCGCGCTTCCCCTACACCAAGTTCAACGAGATCAAGCCCGGCGCCAGCGTCAGCTTCGTGGTCGCCGGTGAAACCGAAGCACGCCAAGGCAAGATCATCAGCAGCAGCTTGAACGACAGCGCCAGCCTGTCCGGCGACATTCGGGTGCAGATTAAACCCGAGCAGCCACTCGACAGCGCCCTCGCCGGCCGTCCGGTGGAAGTCAGCAGTGATCGCGGGCCATCCCTCGATTGGCTGATAGACAAAGCCCTGGCCGCAGGACTCTAAGCCATGCGTATCCCGAAGGCGCGCCAGCCAATGGCGACCCCACCATCGCACGTTCTGCTGCTGGTTGCCGCGCTGAGCCTGGCCGGTTGCGCCGGCTTGCCGGATCAGCGGCTGGCCAATGAAGCCTTGAAAAACGGCGACAGCGTCACCGCCGAACAGAACTATCGACAACTGGCGGCCCTCGGTTACACCGATGCCCAAGTCGGTCTGGCGGATATCCAGCTCAACAGCGGCGACCCGGCCTTAGTGCCGCAAGCCGAAGCCACCTACCGCCAAGCGGCGGATCAATCGCCACGGGCAGCGGCGCGGCTGGGTAAGTTGTTGGCGGGCAAACCGAACGCCACTGACGCCGAGCTACAAGAAGCCCAGCAACGTCTGGAGCAGGCCCTGACCCGTGGCGAACAAGGCAGCCTGCTGCCGCTGACGCTGCTCTATCTGCAATATCCACAGCGCTTTGCCAAGGTTGATCCGCAGCAACGGATCAATCAATGGCGCGCCGCAGGTATCCCCCAGGCCGAACTCGCCCAGCTGTTGCTCTACCGCAGCCAAGGCAGCTACGACCAGCATTTGCCCGAGATCGAGCGCATCTGTAAAGCCGCCTTGAGCACGCAAGATGTTTGCTACGCAGAGCTGGCCACCGTGTACCAAAAACGCGGCCAAACCGAGCCACAAGCGGCCCTGCTGCAACAGCTGCAAAGTGCCTATCAAGCTGGCGCAGTACCGGCCCAGCGGCTGGAAAGCGTCGCTCAGGTACTGGCCGATCCCGAGCTGGGCAAGCCCGACGAAAAGACTGCGCAACAGTTGCTGGAGCAAATCGCCCCCAGCTACCCCGCCGCCTGGGTCAGCCTGGCGCAACTGCTGTACGACTACCCGGTGCTGGGCGACATCGACCAGTTGCTCAAGTACCTGAAAAACGGCCGCGAAGCAGCCCAACCACGGGCCGAACTATTGCTGGGCAAGCTCTATTACGAAGGCAAGTTACTGCCGCAAGACCCGCAAAAGGCCGAGCAACACCTGCTCAAGGCCGCCGCCAGCGAAACCAACGCCCACTACTACCTCGGCCAGCTGTACCGCCGTGGCTACTTGGGCCAAGTCGACCCGCAACAGGCCTTGCAGCACTTGCTGATCGCCGCCCGTGGAGGCCAGAACAGCGCCGACTTTGCCCTCGCGCAGATGTTCTCGGCCGGTCGCGGTTTTCAGCCAGACCCGGTCAATGCCTATGTGTTCAGCCAACTGGCGGTGCTCAAAGGTACACCGCAAGCGCTGGAGCTGGCCGCCCAGATCGCCCAGCAACTGCCGCCCGCAGCCCTGCCCCAGGCCCAACGCCTGTTGCAGGCCGAGCAGCAACTGCGCGGCCTGAGCTTGGTCGCCAGCGCACCACCGCACGCCATGCCCAATTCAATTAGTCAGGAAGCACTATGAAACTCAATTACTGGATGCACGCAGGCTTAGGCCTTAGCGCGACGCTGCTAGCGGTTCAGCCAGTATGGGCTGCGCCCAACGGCGAGAAGAACTTTGGTCTGGACGTGAAAATCACCGCCCAGTCACAAGATGACGTCGATCTGGGCACCCGTGACGGTGGCGACGTGCAGGGTATCGGCCTCGACGTGCGCCCCTGGGCCTACGGTAAAAGTGGCGACTGGAGTGCCTATGCTATGGGCCAGGTGGTGACCGCCTCGGACATCATCGAAACCGACACCCTGCAACTGACCGATGCCAACAGCGAGGCAGCCAACACTGACGACGGCGACAGCCGCCAGCCGGAGAAAAGCTACCTGGCCATGCGTGAATTCTGGGTCGGCTACTCCGGCTTAACCGCCTACCCCGGCGAGGAGTTGCGCCTCGGTCGGCAACGCCTGCACAACGACGATGGCATGTGGCGCGACACCAATATCGAAGCGCTGAACTGGACCTTCGACACCAGCTTGCTGCGCGCCAACCTCGGGGTCGCCGAGCGCTTTAGCGATTACCGCACCGACCTCGACGAACTGGCACCCGAAGACCAAGATCGCCAGCACCTGTTCGGCGACATCGCCACCCAATGGACTCCCGGTCACTGGGTTGGCTTGAATGCTCACCACAGCCGCGACGATGGCAAGTTACTTAACCCCGGCGAAGAGGTCACCCCGCTGGATAAAACCTACACCGGCGACCTCACCTGGCTGGGCCTACAGGTCAACAGCGACGCCTATAACCCGCGTAACCAGAACCCACTCAACTATTGGGCCAGCGCCACCTGGCTGAGCGGTGAGCGCGACCGCCTGTTGACCCGCAATGTCGGTGAGCAGAGCTACGCCAACGGCTCGCAAAACAGCGACGTGAATGCCTGGGGCACCGACCTGGGCCTGCGCTGGAACCTCGATGAACAATGGAAAATCGGCGGCGCCTTTGCCCGTGGCAGTGGTGGCGGTTCGGACGGCGGCGCCAACTTCCAGCAGACCGGTCTGGAAAGCAACCGCTCCAACTACACCGGCACCCGCACTCGCGTGCAGCGCTTCGGCGAAGCCTTCCGTGGCGAGCTGAGCAACCTCCAGGCCGCCACCCTGTTCGGCTCCTGGCAGCTGCGTGACGAATATGACGCCAGCCTGATTTACCAGAACTTCTCGCGGGTCGATGACCAGCAACCGATCGGCAGCAGCGGCATCAACGCAGCCCTGGTCGATGGCGAAAAAGACCTCGGCCAGGAAGTCGATCTGGTCGTCACCAAGTACTTCCAACAAGGCCTGTTACCGGCCTCGATGAGCCAGGCGATTGATGAACCGGCGGCGCTGGTGCGCTTTCGCGGTGGTGTGTTCAAGCCCGGCGATGCCTATGGCAAAAACGTCGACAGCTATATGCACCAAGCCTTTG
>JAIERD010000597.1 GCA_019747155.1 Pseudomonadaceae bacterium | reverse complement strand
GCTCAAGGCAGGCACTGATGAACTGGCGCTGATAAATATCCAACGCTTGGCGCAGATCGCCTGTGCCGAGCATGGCCGTCGGTTCTGAATTAGTTTCGGCGGCTTCACTGGGCGGCTGGCTGCCGGGCAAATCCAGATCGTGCGCCTGCAGGGTGAGAATTCGTGGCCGCTCGCGGCACGCGGCCAGCGCCTTGAGTGAGGCGCGGCCGATCAAGTGCTCCAATTCACGAACATTGCCCGGCCAGTCATAACCGAGCAGCGCGGCCTGGGCATCGGCGCCCAAGCGCAGGCTACGCAGCCCCAGGCGCGGGCGATTCTCTTCGAGAAAACAGCCAGTCAGTAAAATCACGTCGCGACCGCGTTCGCGCAGAGGCGGCACGCGCAACGGATACACGCTGAGACGGTGATAGAGGTCGGCACGCAAGCGCCCGGCGCGCACCTCCTCGGTCAGATCGCGGTTGCTGGCGGCCAACACCCGGACATTAACCCGGTGCTCGCGGTCCGAGCCGACCCGTTGCAGCTGGCCGCTCTGCAGCACCCGCAACAACTTGGCCTGCGCCGCCAGGGGCAACTCGCCGACCTCATCGAGAAACAAGGTGCCGCCGTCGGCCAACTCGAACTTGCCTTGGCGGTCAGCGTGGGCGCCAGAAAATGCCCCGCGCACATGACCGAACAACTCGCTTTCGACCAGGGTTTCCGGCAGTGCGGCGCAATTTAGACTAATCAACGCCGCCTGGGCCCGCGCCGACTGGGCATGGATGGCGTGCGCGACCAGCTCCTTGCCGACGCCGGTTTCACCGCTGATCAATACGTTAAGTTCAGTGCCGGCGACCAACCCGATCTCGGCCAGCAGGGCTTTATGCGCCGGACTCTGGCCGATCATCTCGCGGGGGCGCAACTGCGCGGCGGCCTGCTTGTAGAGTTGCGCCAACTCGTGCTCGGTTTCGACCCGGCGGGCCAGGCTTTGCATCCGCTCGCCGGCTTTAACCGTGGCGGCGGCGAGACTGGCAAAGGCCTCCAACGTGCCCAAATCGGAGCCGCTGAAGCGCTGTGGATTGAGTGCATCGAGGGTCAATACACCCCACGGCTGCTGATCCAGATACAGGCCACAGCCGAGACAGTCATGTACCTCCAGCTGCCCAAGATGGCCCTCGACGAGGCCGTCGTAGGGATCGGGCAACTCACAATCGGCGGCAAAATGGGTGGCCTGCGCACTGCCCAGCAACGCCTGCAAACGTGGGTGTTCGGCCACTTTAAAGCGCCGCCCGAGGGTGTCGGCGCTCAAGCCATCGACCGCCACCGGCACCAGTTGCTCGCCATCCAGGCGCAACAAGGCCGTGGCATCGCAGGGTAACAAGACGCGCAAAGCACCGAGTAAACGCCGATAACGCTCGGCCTCGGGCAGCTCACAGGCCAGATCAGCCACCAACGGCAGCAAGGTGGCAAGCAGGGGGTTAGTAGTCATTTTTACCCTTTGGCAGTCATATTGACTCGATTGTGTTGCTGTCTTAATGACTCACTAAAAAACTAACTAGTTGATATTTAACGAATTAATTAATGGCACGGTTCCTGATATGTCCCAGTGTAGAAGCTCAATCACTCGTCAGGAAAGCCGCCATGCTCAGCCCCGCACAAACCGCCTTGATTAAAGCCACTGTCCCGCTGCTGGAGTCGGGTGGTGAAACCCTGACCGCGCATTTTTACAACATCATGCTCAGCGAGTACCCCGAAGTCCGTCCGCTGTTTAACCAAGCGCACCAAGCCAGCGGCGCCCAATCGCGGGCCTTGGCCAATGCCGTGCTGATGTATGCCAAACACATTGATCGCCTGGAGGCGCTCGGCCCGCTGGTTGGGCAGATCGTCAGCAAGCATGTGTCGCTGCAAATCTTGCCCGAGCACTATCCGATTGTCGGCGCCTGCCTGTTGCGAGCAATTCGCGAAGTACTCGGCGCCGAAATTGCCACCGACTCAGTGATTGCCGCCTGGGCGGCAGCCTATCAGCAGCTGGCCGAGATTCTTATCGGTGCCGAAGAGCAGGTTTACGCCGAGAATGCCGCAGACACTGGCGGCTGGCGCGGCGCGCGAGCGTTTCGAGTGGCACGCAAGCAGGTCGAAAGCGAAGAAATCACCTCCTTCTACCTGGTACCCGAAGACGGCGGCGCATTACTGAGCTTCAGCCCCGGCCAATACATTGGCTTAACCCTGCAATTGGACGGCGAAGAAGTGCGCCGCAACTACTCGCTGTCCGCCGCCGCCAACCAGCGCGAGTACCGCATCAGCGTTAAGCGCGAAGCCGGCGGGCGAGTATCGAACTACCTGCACGATCAGGTGGCCGTCGGCGCTACCCTGCAGCTGTTTCCGCCGGCCGGCGATTTTGTCTTGCGCCCCTCCAGTAAACCTTTGGCGCTAATTACCGCCGGGGTCGGCATCACCCCGGCGCTGGCAATGCTGGAACAGGCGCTGAGCAGCGGCCGCGAGATTCACTTTATCCACTGCGCGCGCCATGGCGGCGTGCATGCCTTTCGTGACTGGCTGGAGACTATGGCGGCCAAGCATCCGCAGTTGCAGCGTTTCTACTGCTACAGCGAGCCACGCGCCCATGACGGCCACTGCGCCAGCGGCTTGCTGACCGAGCCATTGCTGGCGCAATGGTTGCCCGCGCAGCGGGATTTGGATGCCTATTTCCTCGGCCCCAAGCCGTTTATGGCACAGATCAAGCGGCACCTGCAGCGCCTCGGTGTGCCCGGCGACCAATGCCACCATGAGTTCTTTGGCCCAGCGATGGAACTTGAGGCATAAACCAACACCACCGGCCGGCACTCGCCGGCCGCTCTGCCTCAAGCCGCATCGCCAAAGCCCGCAACCTCTCTTTGCGCCGACGTGGGCCAGGCGCATAACGCGCTCTACCAACTGCCGCAAACTTGTACTTTACGCTACCATCGGTCGCCGGTAGCGCCGCCCTGCGCAGCGTGCCGAGCCACAGCCGTGCCCACGACCGCTAGGAGCGAACCCATGCTACCCACATCCCTGAATGAGAAAGCGCTGTCGCGCGGCCTGCTGGACGTACTGATTCGGGCCGGATTGATCGCCGTGTTGGTGATTACCTGCTTCCAGATCTTTCGCCCCTTTCTCGATCTGATGCTCTGGTCGGTGATTTTGGCCATCACCCTCTACCCGCTGCACGGCATGCTTAAACGCAAGCTGGGCAACAGTGACGCGCGGGCCGCCTCGCTGATCGTGTTTATCGCCGTGGGCATCCTGCTGGTGCCGGTGTACCTACTGGGCGACTCGATGGCCGAATCGGTTCAGCAAACTATTGCGGTGGTCAAAAGCGGTGGCTTGCATATCCCGGCGCCTGCTGATTCCGTGGCCAACTGGCCGCTGGTGGGCAAGAGCCTGCACAGTTTCTGGCTGCAAGCCTCCACTGACCTCACCGGTTTGCTGCAAACCGTGGCCCCGCACCTCAAGGGCCCGAGCCTGAGCCTGCTGGGCAAGCTGGCCGGGGCCAGCGTCGGCCTGCTGATGTTTATCTTCGCGCTGTTTATCGCCGGCATTGTTATGGCCTACGGCGACAAGGGTAGCCATAGCGCACAGCTGATCGCGGCGCGCATTTCCGGCCCGGACAAAGGCCCGCAGATCGCTGAACTGTGCACCGCCACCGTTCGCGCCGTCGCCCAAGGTGTGGTGGGCATCGCCTTTATCCAGATGCTGCTGGTGGGCGCCGGCTTTGTGGTGATGGGCATTCCCGGCGCCGGCCTGCTGGCCCTCGGCATCTTGCTAATCGGCATCATGCAGCTGCCGGCGACCCTGATCACCATTCCGGTGATCGCCTTTGTGTTCGCCACCGAAGGCGCCACTGCCGCGACCATCGCCTTTGGTATCTATACCTTCGTCGCCGGCATGGTCGATAACGTGCTCAAGCCTTTGCTGCTGGGCCGTGGTGTGGCGGTGCCGATGCCGGTGATTCTGATCGGCGCCTTGGGCGGGATGATTGCCAGCGGCATCATCGGCCTGTTTATTGGCCCGGTGATGCTGGCGGTGGCCTATCAGTTGTTTTGGCAGTGGATCAACGATCAACCCACGACCGACGCAACCAGCGACACCAGCCAAGGCTGATTTGTACTTGGCGCCCCGGCGCCAAGTCACCACGGGCCGGAGCCTGCACAGTGCAACTATTTCCCCCTGCGCGCCTGCTGTTGCTGGGCGCAATCGGTCTGTCTGGCTGCGTGCAGCTGGGCCCGGACTTTCACACCCCCGCCCTGCCCTGGGTCGAACACTGGAATAGCCAGGCCCTGGCCGACGCCAGCCAACGCCAGCCGCAACCCGACCTCAAGCAATGGTGGAAGGTGTTCGCCGACCCGGCTCTTGAGCGTTTAATTGCCGAGGCGGATGCGCACAACTCCAGCCTGAAAATCGCCGGCTTGCGGGTGATTGAAGCCCGCGCGCAATTAGGCGTGGCGCAAAGCGGCCGTTATCCACAGTTGCAGCAAGCCCGCGCCGAGAGTTTTTACCTGGACCGCGACCAGTCCGGCGGCACCCGGCCCCTCGACAGCAGCGCCTGGCAGCACAGCGCCGGGATTGATGTGGGCTGGGAGCTGGATTTTTGGGGGCGTTTCAGCCGGGCGATTGAGTCCGCCGACGACAGCTATTTTGCCGCCGAGGCCAACTATCAAGACGTGCTGATTCTGCTGCGCGCACAAATGGCCGAGACCTACTTTGCCCTGCGCACCAGCGAGGCCCGGCTGCGCATTGCTCGCGACAATGCCGAACAGCAAAAACGCAGCTATGAAATCACCGAGAAGCTCTTCAGCAGCGGCCAGAACGCCGAACTCGACCTGCAACAGGCAAAAACCCAGTACCTGGGCACCCTCAGCACCATTCCCGAGTTCGAAAGCCAGGTGCATCGCACCCGCAATGCGCTGGCCACGCTAATCGGCCGCCCGCCTGGCCCGCTGCCGGAGCTGAGCGAAAAAACCGGGCTGATCCCGCTGATTGATCGGGCCATCTTGCAGGATATTCCGGCCAACTTGCTGCTGCGCCGCCCCGACATTCGCGCCGCAGAACTGAATGCCGCGGCCCAATCGGCGCGCATTGGCGTGGCGGAAACTGACCTCTATCCGTCGCTGACCCTGCTCGGCAGCATCGGCTGGTCGGCCAGTTCGCTGGATGGCAGCTCGCGCAGCCTGGACCTGGGCGCGGGCCCCAGCCTGAGCTGGAACATCTTCGATCAGGGCCGGCTGACCAATAACGTGCGCGTGCAGGATGCGCGCTTACAACAGCTGATTGAGACCTATCGCGACGCCGTCCGGCAAGCCGCCCGCGAGGCCGATGACGCCGCCAACGGGCTGACCTCGGCCCTGCAGCGTGAGCAGATTCTGCGCCAGTCGGCGCTCTCGGCGCAGCGCTCGATGACCCTGGCCAGCGCTCAATACCGCGAGGGCTATTCGGACTTTCAGCGGGTGCTGGACGCCCAGCGTGCCCTGCTGCAACAGCAAGACAGTTACCTGGTCAGCCGCAGCAATGCCGTCAGCAGCCTGATCGCCCTGTACAAGGCGCTCGGCGGCGGTTGGTACAGCAGCCAACCCTTGCTCGATCAAGCCACCCGCGAACAGATGCAGCAACGCACCGATTGGGGCGATCTTTTAGGACCGTCGATAGATGATCAACAGACCACGCAGCCGCTCAAAAGCGATCTTTTAGCTCAACCTGCGGATAAAGCCGCCAAGCCCGCAGCAGCCGCACAGGTAAAAATAAATGACTGAAGCCACTCCGCCGGCCGCCGGCCAGGCCAGCGCACCTGCTGCAACAACCAGTGCCAGCGCCACGCCACCTGCCGACCCGGTAAAAAAAGGCGCCAAATGGGTCGCTGTGCTGATCGGCCTGTGCCTGCTTTGGTACTTTATGGCCGACCGTTACACTCCCTATACCCAGCAGGCACGGGTGCAAGCCTATGTGGTGCCAGTGGCCGCCGAAGTGGCCGGGCGCGTCACCCGCGTGCACGTGCACAACAACCAGGACGTAAAAGCCGGCGACCTGTTGTTTGAGGTCGACCCGGAGCAATACCAGATTGTGGTTGAACGTACCCGCGCCGACCTCGAGTCGATGCGCAGGCAAGTCGGCGCCAGCACCGCCGGCATCGACTCGGCGCAAGCGTCGCTGCGCGCCGCCGAGGCCAACGAGCTGAAGACCCGCCAAGACCGCGATCGCCTCGAACGCCTGTACCGTGAAGACCCCGGCACCATCTCGCTGCGCCTGCTGGAAGTTTCCCGCGCCAATCGCGAGCAGGCCAACAGCCAGGTGGCCGCCGCCCGCGCCGAGGTCGTCCGCGCCCAAGAGCAGCAAGGCGGCAGCGAAGCCGACAACGCCCAGTTGCGCAGTACCGCCACCGCCCTGGCCAAGGCCGAACTGGACCTGACCCACACCAAAGTGCGCGCCCGCTCGGCCGGGGTGATCACCGACCTGCACATCGACGCCGGCCAATATGCCGCCGCCGGCAGCCCATTGATGACCCTGATCGCCATCCATGACGTGTGGATCAATGCCGAGATGACCGAGAACAATCTAGGCCAACTGCAGCCCGGTAACCCGGTGGCGATCGTGCTCGACTCCATGCCCGGGCAGATTTTTGCCGGCCGCGTGCGCAGCATCGGTTACGGCGTCAGCGTCGGCAAAAGCACCGCGCCCGGCACCTTACCTACGGTCGAGAACAGTCGCGACTGGCTGCGCCCGGCGCAACGTTTCCCGGTCATCGTCGAATTTATCCCCGGCGAACTCAATAATTTGCGCGGCGTGCGGGTCGGCGGCCAGGCCGAGGTCATGGTCTTCCCCAGCCAAGGCAATCCACTCAACCTGCTCGGCCGACTGTTTGTCTGCCTGATGAGCTGGCTGTCCTATGCCTACTAAGCGGCCAGTTGTGGTGGCTACCCGACTGCGCCGGCAGCATGGCCGCTGAGCGCGACTTTCGCAGCCAGCGCGCCCTGCGCCTGGCCAGCGGCGCAGCCTTGGCGCTGGCGCTGAGTTTTGGCCTGGCGTTACCGATCCCCTTTATCGCCCCGCTGCTCTGCGTGGTGCTACTGAGCGTACTGACCAAGCCGCTGCCATTCAAAGCCGGGCTCGGGCTGACGCTGCTGATGATGCTGATTACCGGCAGCGGCCTGCTACTGATCCCACTGCTGCGCTACTACGCCGCCGCCGGGGTGCTGCTGATTGGCCTGTGCCTGTTTCTGGCATTTCGCTACGGCCTGCGCGGCGGCAATCCGCTGCTGGCGACCTTTATGGTGATCGGCCTGACGATGATTTCGGCCGCCGGCGCCAGCGATTTTGGCCTCGCCGTGCTGGTCATCGAAGCCCTAGTCAAAGGCCTGCTGCTGGCCGTATTGGTGCTCAACCTCAGCCACTGGCTATTCCCGGAGCCAGCCAACGCCCCAGCGCCGGCCAAAGCGCCCAGCCTGCCGGCCAGCGAAACCAGTTGGGTGGCCCTGCGCGCCGCCCTGGTGGTGATGCCGGCCTTCTTGCTGGCGTTGATCAACCCTGGCAGCTACATGCCGCTAATCATGCAGGCGGTCAACCTCGGCCAACAAAGCTGCACCACCGGCGCCCGCGATGCCGGCCGGGTGATGCTTGGCTCGACCCTCTGTGGCGGCGGGCTGGCGATACTGCTGTGGTCGGCGCTGGGGCTGTGGGTCAATCTGTGGATGTTTTACCTGTGGACGCTGCTGTTTGGCCTGCTCGTCGCCCGCAAGCTATTCGCCGTCAGCCCCAGCCAATTCGGCCCAGCCTTTTGGCAAAACAGCCTGACCACCATGATTATTCTGCTCGGCCAATCGGTACAAGACAGCGCCGCTGGCAAAGACGTGTATACCGCCTTCGCCGTGCGCATGAGCCTGTTTATTGCCGTCACCCTGTATGCCTGCCTGATGGTCCATCTGCTCGACCGGCACCGGCAGCGCCGCAGCACACCATCCACCAACCACGAGTGCTCCGATGCTAATTAACCTGCTGACCGGCCTGCCGGTGATTCTGCTGTGCCTGGTCGTGCAGGCGCTGTTCATCACCTTCTGCCTGCGCACCTACCTGCGCTTTCGCCCTTACACCCAGGTCTCCAGGGCAGCGCTGCCGGATATCCTGCTGCTGTCGGCGGTGATGCTCCTGCTGATGCTCGGTAACAGCTTGCAGATCGCCCTTTGGGCGTGGGTATTTGTGCTGCTCGGCGAGTTCGACAGCTTTGCCACGGCGCTGTATTTCTCTGCGGTGACCTTTGCCACCCTCGGCTATGGCGATCTGCTGCTGTCCGAGAGCTGGCGCTTACTCAGCGGTCTGGAAGCGGCCAGCGGCATCCTCATGTTCGGTGTCTCCACCGCCGTGATGACCGCCGCCGTGGGCGATGTATTCAAGAACAACTTGCTCCACCTGCAGCGCAAGCAACAGCCGTAACTAAGCGCTGCGCCGCGTGCCGATCAAGTAGCTGACAAACAACCCGATCATCAGCGCATCAACGGCGATATCCAACCCGGCTTGGTGGCCAAGAAAGTCGCGGCCGTAGGTCAGGATCAGACCGATAAAGCTCAGCTTGCTGACGCAGGCCGCCACCAACACCAAGGGCCGGGCCGGCGGATTGAAGGCACCATAAATCAACATGCCGCCCACCAAGGCAATCAATAGCCCCCAACTGCGCACAATAATTTCTGCCAGCGGCCCCTCCAGCGTCACGCCAAAGGTCGAGAGCAACGCCGCCTGCGGGGCGATGGCGACATACAGCATGCTGCAGGTCAGCACGCCGGCGACCAGCATGATCCATTTGATGCGCGCAACGATCCAGCCCATGGGTGTTCCTCCTGGTTATCTTGGTCAATTGATGCTGAAGCAAGCGCCGCTCAGGGTGGCGCCGAGTGCCGCGTGACGTGGATGTTTCAGCCTAGTCAACTTAATTGGCCAAACGTTCAAACTCACTGATCGGCATCGGCCGGCCGAACAGGTAGCCCTGGAAGTGGTGACAACCTTTACTCAGCAGCAGGGCGCGTTGTTGTTCAGTTTCAACGCCCTCGGCAATCACATCCAGGCTCAGGCTCTCGCCCAGCGCGCAGATGGCGCCGATGATCGCCAGGCTGCTGGCGTCTTCCGGCAGGGCGCGGACGAAGGATTGGTCAATCTTCAGCTGATCCAATGGTAGCTGCTGCAAATAGGCCATCGAGGAATAACCGGTACCAAAGTCATCCAGCGAGAAACAGATGCCCTGCGCTTTTAGCGGCGCCATGCAGGCAATGGCCTTGGGCATGTCGTCGAGCAGCAGGGTCTCGGTCAGCTCCAGTTTCAGCCGACGCGGGTCCGCCCCGCTTTGCTCCAGCAACTGCAGCAGCCGCTCGACAAAACCTTCCTGATACAGCAGCCGCGCACTGAGATTGACCGCCAAACGCAGCGCAGCCAATTCCGGGCGCTGCGCCCAACGCGCCAGGCAGGCGCAAGACTGCTGCAACACTTGAAAGTCCAGCTCTTCGATCAAGCCGGTGCGTTCCGCCACCGCAATAAACGCCGCTGGAGCCAACAAGCCGTGCAGCGGATGGCGCCAGCGCACCAACACCTCGCCGCCCACCAGCCCGCGTGACTCGGTGAACTGCGGCTGAATGTAGGCAATGAACTCACCGGCCGCCAAGCCGGCACGGATTTCATCCTCCAAGTGCAGGCGTGCGCGGACCACCTCCTGCATCTGCGGGTCGAAGAAGCGCAGGGTATTTTTGCCGGCCGTCTTGGCCTCGTACATCGATAAGTCGGCGCGCTTCATCAACTCCTCGGCGTTACACAATTCATCAGCGAACAGCACCACTCCAAGACTGGCACTGCTGTGTAACTGCAAGTTGCCAATGCTGTAAGAGCGCGCCAGGGCCACCAAGACTTTTTTGGCAATTCCCTCGGCTTGCGCCGCCGCATCATCCACGTGGGTCTCCAGCCCCTCCAGCAAAATCACGAACTCATCCCCACCCAAACGGGCAACGGTGTCACTGCCGCGGACCTTTTGGTCCAGACGTTTAGCGGCCTGATGCAGCAGCTGATCGCCGGTCTGATGACCGTGCAGGTCGTTAATGTTCTTGAAGTTATCCAGGTCGATAAACATCAGGGCGGCAAACCGCCCATTGCGTACGCTGGCAGCGATGGCGAGTTGCAAGCGGTCGAGCAGCAGGCGACGGTTGGGCAAGCCGGTCAGCGGATCATAGAAGGCCAGGTGTTTGATCTGCTCCTCGGCGACCTTGCGTTCGGTAATGTCAGTGAGGGCCGCCACGTAGTTGCAGACCTGCCCACGACTGTCGCGCGCGGCACTGATGGTCAGCCACTCGGGGTAAATTTCACCACTTTTGCGCCGGTTCCAGATCTCGCCCTGCCACACATCTGAGTCATTCAGACTGCTCCACATGGCTTGATAAAACTCTGGCCCCTGGCGCCCGGAGCTGAGCAGCCGGGTTTGCTGACCGACAGCCTCTTGCGCGCTGTAACCGGTGATCGCGCTGAAGGCCTGGTTGACCCGCAAAATACGGCTGCTGGCATCGGTGATGATCATGCCCTGCTGCGACTCGAAGGCGATG
Source organism: Pseudomonadaceae bacterium (assembly GCA_019747155.1). Lineage (GTDB taxonomy): Bacteria > Pseudomonadota > Gammaproteobacteria > Pseudomonadales > Pseudomonadaceae > Aquipseudomonas. Next base: position 5,072 of record JAIERD010000597.1, on the reverse strand, counting down.
GCGGCGATGCGCTGTTGCAGGTCGAGATTAATCCGCTCGGTAATGTCACGCGACAGCAAGACTATGGCTCGCTTGCCCGCCCCACTCATCTCGATGCGCTGCGCCGACCCTTCAAAGACGCGCGGCCCCAGCGGTGACGACAGGCTGTATTCGATGATCTGTGGGTCTTCGCTGGCCAGGGTCTGCTGGATAAAACCGAGGAAACGCTCGACCTCGGCTGGTGGCAGTGTCTCGCTCAGGTCCAGGCCACTTAGTTGCCGACTGGACACATCCAGTGGCGTCTGGCCCTGAGACAGCACTTCCAGATAACGGCCATCCTCATCCAGCACCAGCAGGCGATCAGGCACCGCGCGGGTGATCGCGCGCATGCGCGCCTCACTGATGTGCAATGCCTGTTCGGTGCGCTGATGGCGCTCGATGTCACGCAGCATCAAACCCAGCAACACGGTGGCCAGGGGCAACACCAACAACAGCGGCAGGGCAATCTGGGTCAACGACAAGGACAACAACGGCGCCGGCAAGAAGCTCAGCAGGCCAAGTACGGCAAGGTGCAGCAGCAGACCAAAGACCACTAGCTGCCAAGGCCCAAGGCGCAACCAGCGGCGCTGGTAGGCATAGCGATAGGCTAAGCCGAATAGCACCGACAGCAACACATTCGCCAACCCCACCGCGACCCCAGCACCGCCCAGCCAGAGTCGGTAAGCGCCCGCCAGCAAGGCGGCCACGGCCGCTACCAGCGGCCCACCGAACAGCGCGGCCATACTCAGCACCACGGTGCGCGCATCGAAGATCAGCCCCGGCTGCAAGGTAATCGGGGTCGACATGCCGACCACACAAATCGCCCCGAACAACAACCCCGAGCTCAACTGCGCGACACGCCGGCGCTCACCCCAGAAGCGCGCGTTAAACATCTGCAACCAGCACAACGCCAGCAACAACGCCGCGCCTTGGACAAACTGAACAATCATAAGGGCTTACACCTGATCCGAGCACAGGGCCGTGAACGTAGGGTGAGATTACTCACAGCCGAGCAAAAGGCACAAATAGTACTGGCCGCCCCACCTGCTACCAACCCAAAAAGATCAGTTCCAGCCGGCGCGATCCATCAGCTTAAGAGCTTCGACTTGGCGCTTGCCTGCCACTTCCAGCGGGATGCTGTCGGCTTTGAACGGCCCCCAGGCACTGACTTGCGCCGAAGGTTTAACCGCCGGGTTGGCCGGGAACTCCTGGTTGATGTCGGCGAACAGGTTTTGCGCCTCGGGGCTGGTCATCCACTCCAGCAGCTTTTGCGCCTCGACGGCATGCGGTGCGTATTTGGTCACGCCAGCGCCTGAGAGGTTGACGTGCACGCCACGGTCGGCCTGATTAGGCCAAAACAGCTTGACCTTGATATCCGGGTATTGCTTATGCAAGCGGCCAAAATAGTAGGTATTGGCTATGCCGACATCGCACTGGCCGGCATCTATGGCTTGCAGCAGGGCGATATCGTCGGCGAACACGTCGGTGGCCAGGTTGTTGACCCAACCCTTAACAATTTCCTCGGCCTTAACTGCACCGTGGGTTTCGATCAGGGTGGCGGTCAGCGACTGGTTGTAGACTTTTTTGCTGGTGCGCAGGCACAGCCGGCCTTCCCAGTTTTTATCGGCCAGCGCTTCGTAGGTCGACAACTCTTCAGGCTTGACCCGCTCGGTCGAATAGAAAATCGTCCGCGCCCGCAGCGACAAGCCGGTCCAACTGCCGCTGGCGGAGCGGTATTGCGGCGGAATATTTTGCGCAATAACAGCCGACTGCAGCGGCTGAAGAATATCCATCTGCTCGGCCTGCCAGAGGTTGCCGGCATCCACGGTAATCAGCAGGTCGGCTGGGGTATTGGCGCCCTCGGCTTTCAGGCGCGCCATCAAGGGCGCCTCCTTATCGGTGATGAACTTGACCTTGACCCCGGTTTTGGCGGTGTAGGCATCGAACACCGGCTTGATCAGTTCGTCGATTCGCGAGGTGTAAACCACCAAGTCATCGGCGGCCTGCACGGCGCCGCTGAGGCTAAGCAAGGCAAAAGTGGCGAGTAAACGCTGGTTGAACTGCATCGGGGTTAGCCTCAGGGCAATCAATAATTAAGCGCAAATAGTAGTCAATAGCATTTAGCTTCTCAACTATCAGGCTTTGTGATGTCGTTGCCGGATATTGCCTGCCGTGCATTTACGCCCGCGCCAGCTCCGGCAGATCACCGGACAACCCTAGCGCCTGACGCACCAGCAAGGCCTTGCCCTCGTTGAGGCCATCGACCAGATTCAACCCTGAGTTACGCAACCAACGCAGCGGCAGCGGGTCGGCCTGGAACAGCCGTTCGAAGCCCTCCATCGCCGCCATCATCGCCAGGTTGTGCGGCATACGCCGCCGCTCGTAGCGGCTCAGCACGCGAATATCGGCCGGGTTTTCACCGCGCTCCAGCGCATGCAGCAGCACTTCGGCGAGCACTGCGGCATCCAGAAAACCGAGGTTGACACCCTGACCGGCCAGCGGGTGAATGGTGTGGGCGGCGTCGCCGATCAAGGCTAAACCCGGCTCGACATAACGCTTGGCATGCCGTTGACGCAGCGGAATAGAGTGCCGTGGGTCGGCCTCCAACACCTCGCCCAAGCGCCACTCGAAGGCTTTGCCGAGGGCATAACGGAAGGCCGCATCGTCCAGCGCCATCAGCCGTTCGGCCTCGCTCGGCGTGACCGACCAGACGATCGAGCACCATTGCTCAGCATCGTCGGCACCGCGCCCGGCCAGCGGCAAAAACGCCAACGGGCCATCGTCGGTGAAGCGCTGCCAGGCGGTTTGTTGGTGTGGCTTGGCGCAACGCACGCTGGTGACTATGGCGTGGTGCAGGTAATCCCATTCGCGGGTGGCGCAGCCGGCCAGCCGGCGCACCGCCGAGTTGGCGCCATCAGCGGCAATCAGCAGCGGCGCACGCAACTCGCGGCCATCGGTGAGAGTCAGTAACCAGTCATCGCCGGAGCGACGTAGTTGCTCCAGGCGGGCGCTGGGTAAAATCCCCAGATCCACGTCGTACAGGGCATCCAGCAGCGCGTCCTGAACCACGCGATTTTCGACTATGTGGCCGAGCACCTCGGCATGCACGCTGGCGGCGGAGAAATGCACCTGACCGGTGCCCGAGCCGTCCCACACGCGCATCTCGCCGTAAGGGCTGGCGCGCCGTGCGACGATCCCCGGCCAGACCTGCAGGTGCTCAAGGATGCGCTGGCTGGCGGCCGACAGGGCGCTGACCCGTGGCTCAAAGGCCGCCGCCTGATCGAACGGCTTAACACTGAGCGGGCCGCCATCCAGCAACATGATTTGCAGACCACTGTTTTGCAGCGCCAAGGCCAAGGCACTACCAACCATACCGGCGCCAACAATGATCACATCCGCTTGTAGTTGCATGCTTAGGCTGCCTGCCGCGCACGCGGCTTGAGTCGTACATAAAGGGTTTTGTGCACCCGCGCCACCAGGGTGCCTGCGCCGTCGCGCACTTCAACGTGCAGTTGCGGCAAGTATTTGTCGCCATTGGCAGTCTGCGCGCGGATCTCGGTCAGCAGCGCCGCATCAATACGGAAATCGGCAAACACCGGACCAAGGCCTGGGGCAATAAAGTCGATGCTAGCGGACTTGTCCCAGACGATGTAATCGCGGCCCAAACACTCCAGGACCATCAACATAAAGAACGGGTCAGTCATCGAATACAGGCTGCCACCAAACTGGGTGCCGACGTAATTACGGTTGTACCAACCCAGACCCATCTTCACCTGCACGCAGTGAAAGTCGGCACTGATATGCCGCACACGCACCCCGGCGCCCAAATACGGCGGGTAGAAATTTAACGCCCAGCGCATAAACCGCGCCTTACGGGCTAATTTGCCTTCACTCATTTTCTATCTCAATCAGCACGCGGGCCGAGACCCATGGCTTGGCGGGCGAACCAGCGTTTGGCCGGCGGGAGTAAATCCAGCCCGAGCAAACCGAGGTTGCGCCCGGCTGCCAGCAATGGCTGGCTGCTGGTAAAGAGTTTGGTGACCTGATCGGAAAAGCCCACAGTCAGCTGCTGGTCGAGGCGCTGACGTTCTAGATAGCCCTGCAAACAGGCCAGCTCACCCAGAGGCGCGTCGCTGGCAAGGATGCTTTCAGCCAGCTCCAGGGTATCGCGCAGCGACAGGTTGTAACCCTGGCCGGCAATCGGGTGCAGGCTGTGGGCGGCGTTTCCGAGCACCACCAGATGCGGGCGCACTTGCTCTTGCGCCTCGGTTAACGCCAGCGGATACAGATGACGGGCGCCGACCTTGTGCAGCGCGCCGAGGCGATAACCAAAGGCCTCCTGCAGCTCGGCCAGAAAGTGCCGATCATCCAGTTGCAGCAAGCGCTCGGCATCCGCGCTCGGCCGGGTCCAAACCAACGCGCAGCGGTTATCCGCCAGCGGCAGCATGGCCATGGGACCTGCCTCGGTGAAGCGCTCGAAGGCCTGCCCCTGGTGCGCCTGACTGGCGCTGATATTAGCGATCAGCGCGCTCTGCTGATAAGCCTGTTGGCTGACGGCGATGCCCAGTTGCTCACGCAGCCCGGAGCGGCCGCCATCGGCCAGCACGGCCAGGTCGCACTCCAGGGTTGAGTCGTCGTTCAAGGTCAGCCGGTAGCCGTCGCCGAGGCTGTGCATGGCCACTACTTCGGCCGGGCAGCGCCAACTGATCACGTCTTTATCCAGGGCTTGCCAGAGGCAATGGCCGAGCCAGGCGTTCTCGACCACATAGCCGAGCGCCGGCACTCCTTCATCGGCGGCGCTCAAGCGTGCAGCACCGAAGCGGCCACGGTCGGAGACGTGAATCTGTTTGATCGGTTCGGCGCGGCGGGAGATTTCCTGCCACACGCCCAACCGCTGATAAATCTGCCGGGCGCCAAAGGACAATGCCGTGGAGCGAGCGTCGTAGCTTGGTTGGTAGGTATCGCCGGGGGCAAACGGCTCGATCAGCACGATCTTCCAGCCACGGGCCTTGGCCCCGGCCTGCAAGGCCAGCGCCAGGCTGGCGCCGACCAGA
>JAIERD010000601.1 GCA_019747155.1 Pseudomonadaceae bacterium | reverse complement strand
ATGAGCGAACTGATTACTTACCAACTCGAAGATGGCATCGCCACCCTGACCCTGAGCAACGGCAAGGTCAACGCCATTTCTCCGGACGTTATCGCGGCCTTTAACGCGGCGCTGGACCAAGCCGTGCAGGACCGGGCGATTGTGATTATCACCGGCCAACCGGGGATTTTGTCCGGCGGTTATGACTTGAAGGTGATGACCTCCGGCCCCGAGAACGCCATTAACCTGGTGGCTGCCGGCTCTACCCTGGCGCGCCGGATGTTGGCTCACCCGTTCCCGATCATCGTCGCGTGCAGCGGCCATGCAGTGGCTAAGGGCGCGTTTATTCTGCTCTCGGCTGACTATCGGATTGGCGTTGAAGGCCCGTTCAGCATCGGTCTGAATGAAGTGCTGATCGGCATGACCATGCACAACGTCGGTATCGAACTGGCCCGTGATCGACTGAGCAACTCGGCTTTCCAGCGCTCGGTCATTAATGGCGAGATGTTCAACCCGGCCGGCGCGCTTAACGCCGGCTTCCTCGACCAGGTTGTGGCCCCGGAAGCGCTGCTGGCCAGCGCCCAAGCCGTGGCTCAGCAGATGAAGAAGGTCAACATGACCGCGCACCGCAACACCAAGCTGAAAGTGCGCAAAGCTTTGCTGGAAACCCTGGATGCGGCCATCGAGTCGGACAAGCTGCACGCACTGAGCTGATTAACAGCTGTGCACAACACGAACCCGGCCTAAGCAGCCGGGTTTTTTATGGATTATGTATCCGTTATGGGTTGAAGGCCGAATGCGCAATGGCGGACTGTTCGCTGCGCTCCTGAGTCCACCCTACCCCGGTTTGCACCTCTATATCGCCAGGCCTCACATTGCCCCGCAGCCCTTCAGATGGCCGGCGTAGCGGTTTAATTGCCCTGCGCAGTGCACATCCGTACACTGCGCAGCCCTGATTCGAGACGGACGTACCCAATGCTTTTTCTTCTGCGCATGCTGCTGCTGACCCTGCACTTTGTTGTGGCAGGCGTACTCGGCATCTTGCTGGGCCTGTGTCGCCCGTTTAACCCCGATAACAGCCGCCTGTGCGCGCTGATGTATTCGCGCCCGGCCATGTGGATTCTGGGGCTAAAGGTCGAAACCGACACCCAGAGCTTGCGCGAGCATGTGCGCAGCGCGGTGATCATCGCCAACCATCAGTCCAACTACGACCTGTTCGTGGTCGGCGGCGTAGTGCCTGAGCGCACCGTTTGCCTGGGCAAAAAAAGCCTTAAATGGGTGCCATTCTTCGGCCAACTGTTTTGGCTGGCCGGCAATGTGCTGATCGACCGTGGCAACGCCGCGCAAGCCAAGCAGGCCATGCTCACTACCACCGATACCCTGCAGCACAAGGACACCTCGATCTGGGTGTTCGCCGAGGGCACTCGCAACCTTGGCAAGGGGCTGTTGCCGTTCAAGAAAGGCGCGTTTCAGATGGCGATTGCCGCCGGCGTGCCGATCGTGCAGGTGTGCTGCAGCACCTACGTTAAGCATATGCAGCTCAATCGCTGGCACAGCGGCACCATCATGATTCGCTCGCTGCCGGCGATCCCCACCAGCGGCCTAAGCCTGGATGATCTGCCAGCCTTGATGACCCAGTGCTGGCAGCAGATGAAAGATTGCATCGACGACCTCGACGCGCAGGTCGAGCGCGTTAGCTGAAAACGCAGTCAACAAAAAGCCCGGCTCAAGTAGCCGGGCTTTTTTTGGCGATGACCCGTAGTTAGGTATTGAGCACAAAACGTAGGGTGGGCTTTAGCCCACCAATATTGCGGCGGTCAGCGGCGGTGGGCTGAAGCCCACCCTACGGAGTTGGCCTTGAATATATAACGGGGCGGCCGCCTTTAAGCGCGCAAACGACGGGTTTTCCAGGTGCCCAGGCCGTTGTGTATGAGGTTGGCGCAGAACGACCAGAGCCCTGATTCATTGGGTTTGGTTGCCTGACCTTTAGCCATGCGCCGTAGCTGGCGCGAGTACCACACCACTTCCATCAGGGCCATGCGGTCGATGGCTTTAATGCCGGTGCGAATCGGTCGCACCGCATGCTCGGGCTCCTTACCGGCCAACAGGCGCAGCGGTAAGTCCGGCTCGATGGCCATGCCACGGGCGATGCCGACCAAATCCAGCGCGCCGCTTTCGAGTGCTGCATTCATGCCGCCGACGCTGCGAAAACCACCGGTGACCATCAGTGGCACCTTGACCGTGGCGCGGATTTTTTCGGCGAACTCCAAGAAGTACGCCTCGCGGGCCAAGCTGCTGGCTTTATGTTTACCGCTGTCGCTCATGGCCGGCGCCTCGTAGGTGCCGCCAGACAGTTCGACCAGGTCGATGCCAGCCGTTTGCAGCGCCACTATTACGTCCAGTGACTCCTCTTCGGTAAAGCCGCCGCGCTGGAAGTCCGCCGAGTTGAGTTTGATCCCAATCGGGAAATCGGCGCCCACCTCGGCACGAATCGCCTTGAACACCTCCAACACAAAACGCCGGCGGTTCTCGGCGCTGCCGCCCCACTGATCGGTGCGCTGATTGGTCAAGGGGGAGAGAAACTGGCTGACCAAATAACCATGCGCGCCGTGAATCTGTACGCCGCTGAAACCGGCATTTTTAACCACGGCGGCGGAGCGGGCGAAGCGCTGAATCAGCTCGACTATTTCGGCCTCGGTCAGCGCCCGTGGGGCGGCAAAAAATGCCTGCAGCGCTTGATTAAAAGGCACTGCCGACGGGGCGACGTTCTCCACGTTCAAGCCTTTGGGCGATTGCCGGCCGGGGTGATTCAACTGCACCCAGATCTGGGCGCCAGTGGCCTGCCCGGCCTCGGCCCAGCGGCGCAGCAAGGGCAAGTCGGTTTCATCCTCGATCACCACGTTGTTCGGCTCGCCGAGGGCGCGGCGGTCGATCATGGCGTTACCGGTAATCAGCAAACCACTGCCGCCCGCCGCCCAGCGCCCATATAAGCGCACCAACGCCTCGGTGGGGTGATTGTCGGTGGTGCCCAGTGCCTCGCTCATGGCGGACTTGGCCAAACGGTTCTTCAGCTGGCTGCCATTGGGTAGGTTTAAAGGCTGCTGCAGCAAGGTTTGCGGGCTATTCATCGAATGTCTCCAGGGTGGCTAAGCAGACGCCCTGCTAACTATTGCGCTCGACTAAGCGAGCGGCACAGGGTCTGCACGTGTGGTCACCATAAAAAACACTTCGACAGTTGTCAAACTATAGAATTATCGAAATATGTCACAATCACCCAGACCAATCTGTGGACAACACCATGAGCAACCTAAGCGCAATCGAACGCGAGCAACTGGCCAGAGCCTTTAAAGCCTTGTCCGCGCCCAACCGTTTGGCGATGTACCTCGACCTGTTGGCGCAAGAAGAAACCAGCGTCGCCCATTGCCGCCTCGGTGACCTGATTGATCGCCTGGAGATCGGCGCGCCGACGGTGTCCCATCACCTTAAGGAGTTGGTCAACGCCGGTCTGATCGAGGTGCAGCGCGACGGCAAATTTATCCGCTGCCGGCTGAACGTGACCATGCGCGCCCGCCTGGCGGCCTTCTTCAGCGCATCTGAATAGGCCTGAGATTCAGGCCGCATAACCGAGCGCAGTAGCTTTCACCCAGACTGGATTAAGCGCTTAAGCGCTCGCGCAAGCGCCCGAGCATGCCCAGCAGACTGCCGACGCGCTCCCGCTCGGGCTCATCACGTGGCGCCACCGGCAAACGCTGTACTCGCGCAGCCGGCTGGCTGCGCAACAGCAAGGCTTGCGCTGCCGCCGCCTGCAGGCCTTTATCGAACAGACCTTTGCGGATCGGCTTGGGCAGATAACGGAAGATCTGCGCCTCGTTGATCAGCTTGAGCAGCGCCTGGGTGTCTTGAAACGGCGTGACCACCAAACTGAGCAAACGCGGGTGCAGCCGCGCCAGGGTCTTGAGCAAGGGGACGGTGTTCTCGCCGGCCAGTTTCAGGTCACTGACCAGCAGATCAATCGACTCCTGATTAAGAAACTGCACCGCCTCAGCCAGATTGGCGGCACGCAGCAGGCGATGGCCGCCAGCCACGCAAAACTCGGCAACCACTGCCAGCGTTTGCGGATCATCATCAAGCAGCAACAGCTTCAACGCCGTCGCGGCCGGCAACGGCGACTCAAGCACTGCGGCCGTGGGCACTTGGCGCAACGCCAACTCGCCAGCCTGGCGCAAGGTAAAGGCCATCTCCTGGGCGTCCCAGGGCTTGGTCAGATAGCGGAAGATGCCGCCATCGTTGAGCGCCGCCACCGCCGCATCCAAGTCCGAATAGCCGGTAAGTAAGATTCGCAGGGTTTGCGGAGCGATTTGTTGCGCCGCCGCCAGCAACTCGGCGCCGCTCATGCCGGGCATGCGCTGATCGCTGACCAGCACATGCACGGTCTCGGTCTTCAGCCGCTCCAGGGCGCGGTGCGGATCGCTTTCGGTGAGCACCTCGTATTCGCGGCGAAACTGCAGGGCGAGGCTGCGCAAAATACGCTCTTCGTCATCAACGAAAAGGATGCGAATTCGTTCACTCATGTTCAAGCGCTCCTTTTCAGTTCGTCAGCTTGACGCCGTGGCAAGCGCAGCACGAAGCGCGTGCCGCGCCCCAGCACCGAGGCCACGCGAATAGTGCCGCCGTGGTCCTGAATGATTTTAAAACTGATCGACAAACCTAAGCCGGTGCCCTCGCCCACCGGCTTGGTGGTGAAAAACGGATCAAAAATCCGCTTCTGCACCGCCGCCGACATACCACGGCCACTGTCTTCAATCGAGATCAGCACATGCTCGGCTTCAGCCCAGGTTTTCACCTGAATCCGGCCGAAACCGTCGATGGCTTGTGCGGCGTTATTGAGCAAATTGAGCAGCACCTGATTGATCTGCGACGGCGCGCAGACGATGGCGGGCAACTCGCCGAGCAGCTGCAACACCTCGGCCTTGTCCTTGATGTTATTGCGGGCGATCAGCAAGGCGCTGCGAATGCAGTCGTTAAGGTCAACCTGCTCGCTCATGGCGCGGTCCAGCCGGGCAAAATCTTTCAGGCCAACCACTAATTCTGCGATCTGCCCGAGGCCATAACCGGTGTCGGCAAATAATTGCTGCAGGTCTTCGGCCAGCAGCTCGGGGGCGGCTTGCGCGCGGCTGGTTGCCGCCGAATCCAGCGCCGCGGCCAAGCGTGGCTCGTCGCAGCTGGGGTCGGCCAAACAATCGGCCAACTCGGCCTGCGCCGTGGCCAACTGCAACAGCGGCAGGCTCAGCTCACGCAACAGCTGCACGTTGTTGGTGACATAGCCCAGCGGCGTGTTCAGCTCATGGGCGACGCCGGCGACCATTTGCCCAAGCGAGGCCATTTTCTCCGACTGCACCAGCTGCACTTGCGACTCTTTAAGGTCGACCAAGGCTTGGCGCAGCACCCGATTGCGTTGGCCAACACGGCTCTCCATGGCCTTGAGCAAATCCAGCACAGTGCCCAGGCCGCAATACCGGCCCTGGGCATCGATCAGCATAAAATCGTCACGAATGGGCGATTGCAACTGCGCGGTAATTTGCCGGGCCGCCTCCTCCAGGCTGGTATCCAGGCTTACCACCAAGGGCTGCGGGTTCATCACCTCGCTAACCGGCTTATTGCCCCAGAGGTCGCGGCCAAAGCGCTGCATAAAAATATTTTGCAGCGCATAACGGCTAACCAAGCCCGATGGCCGGCCGTCCTCATCAACCAGCGGCAACGACAAAAAGCTGCTGTGCGTAGCCAGCAAAAAGCACTCGGCCACCTCACTGATGCTGGTGTTGACTGACAAAGGTTGCACAGCACGAAGCAACTGGGCGAGCGCGGGAGCGGTGTTCATAGACAATCCGGACGACTAAGACTGGAACAGCATTGAACCAGCGCCAAGTTTCCGTCAGATGACATTGGCGATATTTCCCAGTCACGCCCCGCAAAGCCTAATACTGCCGCCTGTATGCTCACCCCCGCAGAATCCACGGGCGCTAAAAGCCTCAGCTATATTTACCCCAGCGCAACGCCAATGCGCCGTACACGGAGAATCTGGCCATGGGCAACTGCATTCGTTTCTGTTGGGTTTTACTGCTGCTCAGCGGCACTGCCCAGGTTACGGCGGACGAGCCGCTGACCTACCTCACCGAAGCCTATCCACCCTACAACTTCAGCGATAACAATATTTTGCGCGGCATTGCCGTGGATCTTTTAGTGCTCGCCAGCCAGCAGACCGAACAGCCGGTGCAACGCAGCCAAATCCGCCTTATGCCCTGGGCGCGCAGCTACCGCACCGTGCTGAAAACCGCTAACAGCGTATTGTTTTCCACCGCCCGCACCCCGGCACGGGAGAAGCTCTTCAAGTGGGCCGGGCCGATTGCCAGCAATCGAGTGGTGTTACTGGCCAAAAAATCCCGTGGCATCCACATCGATTTCGTCACTGACCTGCAACACTATCGGATCGGCAGCATTCGCGATGACGTTGCCGAACAATTGGTGCGTGACCTGGGCGTGCAAGAAAACCAATTAAACCTCGCCGCCAACGCCGATGCCTTGGCGAAGCAGTTGCAGGCCGGGCGCATCGATCTCTGGGCCTACGATGAAAATGTTGCCCACTGGTTTATGCGCAACGCAGGCATCGATCCCGACGACTTCGAAAGCGTTTACGTGCTGCAAGAAGGCGAGCTTTGGTATGCCTTTAATCCGCAGGTCAGCGATAAGCAAGTCCAGCAGCTGCAAAAAGCCATAGAGCAAATCCGCCAGACGCCGGGAATCTCCGGCAAGACCCGCTACGACGACATCCTGATCGACTACCTCTAGCAGGTCGTTGAAAAACTACCTGCTAACCCTGCAGCCCATTGCCGCAGCGCGACATTTGCGGCTGGGCCGCAGGCTTGAGGCAGCGTATGGTGGAGCTACACACAATCCTCAGGAGAACGACCATGCCTTGGTATGCTTGGCTGATACTGCTACTGGCCATAGGCTCTATCGTCGGTGGTTTGTTAATGCTGCGCGATAGCGCCAAACCCTTAGCTTTAACCGATGAACAACTGCGACGTGTCCATGCACGCAACGCCGAAGCGGATGCCAAAGACGCGCAGGACCGCTAGCCTCGCCGCTGTTTTATGGCTAACCGGCTGCGCCCAACAGCTACCCAGCGCCAGCACTGACTGCGCCGCACTGTTTGCCGCGCGCGAGGTTGCTAGCGCCGCCAGCCACGACGCCCAATACCAGCCATTAAGCGGTTTTTATGGCCTGCGCAGCGACCGCGTATTGGCCGCCCTTGGCCCCACCGCGCACAGCCGTGAACAACGCAGCCTGTGGCTGCAACGTTTGGCCGAGCGCGATATCGAGGCCAGCGCCATAGAGCTGGGCAATGCCGCGCCGCAGACGGCCAGCCCCTGGCTCAGCAGCGCCCGCCAAAGCCAGCTGCAAAGTTGCCGTGACAATCAGCGCCAGCAATTGCTCGAACAGCCAGATGGTTTTCAGCGCGCGGTGGCGGCCGCCCAAGTGCCAGACAGCTACCGCGACTGGGCGCGGACGCTGGGGCTTTATCCATTGCTCAAACCCTTCTATCGGCAACAAATTGTCCACGCGCAGCAGGCCGGCGAGCAGGCAGCGGCGCCGCAGGACAGCGCCCGCTGGCTTGGCTATCAGCCGCTGCCAGGCAATCCGACAGCTGATTCGATACAAGTGCAGAGCATCGATGCCCTGGGCCTACCACAGGCCGATCCGCAGCAACTGGCGGCGCTGTTTGCCCGTCACGCGCCCTGGCTGAAAGTCGAGCAAGCCAGCCGTGCCGACCGCCTCGGCAGCCCGGTGTTTAGGGCTAACGGGCAACGGGATTTCGACCGACAAGCGCCACAGCTGTTTGAACAGATCGGCTGGAGCAGGCTCAACGGGCGCTGGCATTTACAACTGATCTATCAGCTCTGGTTCAGCCACAGACCCAAGCCGCAGCCCTGGGATCTGTATGGCGGTGAGCTGGATGGTTTGCTCTGGCGCGTGACCCTCGATGAGCAGGGTCACGCGCTGCTGTACGACAGCATTCACCCGTGCGGCTGCTGGCAAGCGTTCTATCTGCCCGCCAACTCGCCCTGGCAGGCCCGTGTGCAAGTGCCGCAGCCGAGCGAGCTGGAGCCACGCAGCCTGCGGCGCATCGACAGCACTGGCGGGCAGGCGCCAACCCTGTGGCTGAGCGCCGGCGAACATAGCCTGCTGAGGGTCGACAGCCGGCGCTCGCCCTACCCAGCCATACGCTATCAACAGCGCCCACTGAACGAACTGCGGCAATTGGCCCACCCACAAGGGCGGCGCAGCCTGTACGACGACGAGGGTTTGGTAAGCGGTACTGAACGCTTGGAGCGTTGGCTGTTATGGCCATCGGGGGTGGTATCGCCGGGGGCCATGCGCCAGTGGGGGCAACACGCCACGGCCTTTGTCGGCCGCGCCCAGTTCGATGAGCCTGACTTGTTAGAGCGCTACTTTGTCGCGCCCTGAATAAGGCGCTGTACCCGTGGTGTATTGAGCGTCGATTTTGTAGGGTGGGCTTCAGCCCACCGCCGCGTGATAAGGGACTTGGTGGGCTAAAGCCCACCCTACAACACCAAGCCCTTAGTGCTGGGCGATAGAGCCCAGCGGGCGCAACTGGTACTGCACGTACAGTTTGCTCAGCAGGCCTTGGCTACGCAGTTGTTGCAGCAAGGCACCGAGGGTGGCGCTGCTGATCGGCGCCTGCGGGCGAAGCAGGGCCACGTGGTGATAGACCTGATCGGCTTTGCTGGAGGTCAGCAACTGCGCCCGCTGCTCCGGGAACATCCGTTCAAAGCTATGCAGATACGAGCGCGTCACCACGGTGATATCGGCGCGGCCGCGCTGCACCATCAACAGATTGCTTTCATGGGAGTAATTGAGCATCGCGTTGAACTCACGGGCCAAGTACTCGGGGTCGGCATTGAAGTTCGCAAACCCATAGTGATAGCCGGTATACAGCGCCAATCGCTTGCCTTTGAGCTGCTCGAAATACGCTTGGGTGCGCCCCGGCTCGGCCTTGGCCACGAAGATATCGGCGTCCTCAACCTGCAGGTCGAGGTTAGTCAGAGGGATGTCCTGCCAGCCCCAGGCCGCAGATTCGAACAAGATGATGTCGAACCGGGCATGTTGAAAGTCACGATAACGGCGGGTGACTGAAGTGGGCACCAACTCAAAGTAGTAGTCGCTTTGCTGCTGGTTTAAGACGGCCAATAAATCAGGCAGCAGGCCTTGCGGTTGATCGCTTTCAGCCTTGAGCACATAAGGCGGGTAGTTGTAGGCACCGACCTTAACCAATTGCGCAGCCCATACTGATTGCGCAACACAGCAACTGAGTGCGAACAGCACCAGGCAATGAACAACACGCACCACAGCCACCCCATAAAGTCCCTTATAGGCGGAGTGTATGCGAAGAATGTCGCAACTCATACTGGCACTTCGCCTTCAGAATAAAAAACCCACAGCAACCGTCAGCTTTTAACCCCACAGAACCCAGCGCCGTGGCTTCCAGAGCTTTTATTCAGGCTTCTTTGACCACCAGTAACAGCGCCTGCTCGGCCAATTGGTCCAGGCTCAGCGAACCATCGGGACGAAACCAGGTGGTGGTCCAAGACAGCGCCCCAGCCAACAAGCGCCGCAAAATAAAGGTCTCGGCTTTAAAGTAACCGGCCGCCTTGGCCTCATCGAGCACGTCCAGCCAGATCTGCTCATAGTTATCGCGCAGCGCCAGGATGTAAGCCTTGCCCTCGGGCGAGAGCGCCCGCCACTCGTAGACCAACACCGCCATGGCCTCGCCGGTGCCGCCCATGATCGACTGCAACTCGCAGCGGATCAGCGCCAGCACCCGCTCGCGCTGATCGCCGGCATCCGCCAAGGCGGCGCGCATCAAGGCGGTGTTGTAAATAATGGTTTCCTCCATCACCGAGCGGAGAATTTCATCCTTGCTTTTAAAGTGATGAAAAATGCTCCCCGACTGGATGCCCACCGCGCTGGCCAGATCGCGAACCGTGGTGCGATCAAAGCCTTTGCTGCGAAACAAATGCGCTGCGGTTTGCAGCAACTTGCCCCGCGCACTCTGCGCATCGGTGACTTGCCCGCTGGCCACCAGGGCCAACATTACCTCTTGGGCTTTTTGTTCATTCACGCCTGCCACTCCCCAAAATCATTCATAGCCCTTGCCCGATCTACACTCGGCGATGTGCCTGGTTAAACCCAAGTCGGCGGCAAGTGCTTGTCATTATTGATTAAATTTAGGCTCAGCGGGAAAACCAAGCAAGCGCTTGGGGAAAACTAATAATTTGACCTTTTCAACCAAGCGCTTGCTTGGTAATCTCCAATCCATCACTTCACTGCGTTGCGGACCATTCCTATGACCCAAACAGTACGTATCGGCTGCGCCTCCGCCTTCTGGGGCGACACCTCCACTGCCGCCGCCCAGCTGGTGCACGGCGCCGAGCTGGATTATCTGGTGTTCGACTACCTGGCCGAAGTGACCATGTCGATCATGGCAGGCGCGCGTATGAAGCAGCCGGATGCCGGCTACGCCAGCGACTTTATTGAAGTGCTGAGCCCACTGCTGGGCGAGATCGCTGCCAAAAAGATTCGCGTAATCAGCAACGCCGGTGGGGTTAATCCGACGGCTTGTGCCAAGGCCCTGGCCGCGGCCTGTGAAAAAGCCGGGGTGAACCTAAAGATCGCCGTTCTGCATGGCGACAATTTGCAGCCCAAGTTCGCTGAACTGGCCAAGGCCGGCACTGTGGAGATGTTCACCGGCGCCGCCTTGCCGCCGATGTGTGTGTCGGTAAACGCCTACCTCGGCGCGCCGGGCATAGTCGAGGCGCTCAAACTCGGCGCCGACATCGTCATCACCGGCCGGGTGGTCGACAGCGCCGTGGTCAGCGCAGCCTTGGTGCATGAATTTAACTGGAGCTGGAGCGACTACGACAAGCTGGCTCAGGCGGCCTTGGCCGGCCATATCATCGAATGTGGCGCCCAGTGCAGCGGCGGCAACTTCACCGACTGGGAGTCCGTTCCCGACTACGAGCACATTGGCTTTCCGCTGATCGAAGTGAGCGCCGATGGCGGCTTTATCGTCAGCAAGCCGGCCGGTTCCGGCGGTCTGATCACGCCATTCACGGTCGGCGAGCAGATGCTCTACGAGATCGGCGACCCACGCGCCTACTTCTTGCCGGATGTGGTCTGTGACTTTACCCAGGTCGAGTTGAGCCAGGTTGGCGACAACCGCGTGGCCCTCAAAGGCGCCCGTGGCCTGCCGCCGAGCACCGAGTACAAGGTCAGCGCCACCTATATGGACGGCTTTCGCTGCACCGCCAGCTGCCTGATGGCCGGCATCGACGCGGTGAAAAAAGCCCAAAGAGTCAGCCAGGCGATCATCAACAAAACCGAAGAGCTGTTTATCGCCCGTGGCTGGGGGCCTTACACCGAGGTCAATATCGAACTGCTCGGCAGCGAGGCGACTTACGGTTCACACGGCCAACGCAGCGATACTCGTGAAATCGTGGTCAAGCTCGGCGTGCGCCACGCCAAGAAAGAAGCCCTGATTCTGTTCTCCCGCGAGATCGCCCAGGCCGCCACCGGCATGGCCCCGGGGCTGACCGGCATAGTCGGCGGGCGCCCCACCGTGTACCCGGTAATCCGGCTGTTCTCGTTTCTGGCCGATAAAGCCAAATGCAGCCTGGAAGTTGAATTGAATGGCGAACGTCATCCGCTCAGCCTGCCAACCGCTGGCGTGTTCGAGCAGAGCCTAGTCGCCCACTATGTTCCCGCGCCGCTGCCTCAAGGCCAGGCCGACGCCTGTGTGCCATTGATCAAGCTGGCGGTGGCGCGCTCCGGTGATAAGGGCAACCACAGCAATATCGGCGTAATGGCCAGAAAGCCCGAATATCTGGCGTGGATAGCCGCTGCGCTGAGCGAAGCCGCCGTGGCCGAATGGATGCAGCATGTACTGGACCCACAAACCAGCAAGGTCAGCCGCTGGTACCTGCCCGCCAGCCACAGTTTGAATTTTTTGCTGGAGAACGCCCTGGGCGGCGGCGGCGTCGCCAGCCTGCGCATCGACCCGCAAGGCAAGGCCTTCGCCCAGCAGCTGCTGGAATTTCCGGTGCCGGTGCCTAAAGCATTGGCGGATAACCTGTAGGAGTCAGCTCGCTGGCGATCAGGCCTGCAAAAGCATCGCGAGCAAGCTCGCTCCTACAGAAAGCCGATAGCGCACCACCTGACATGCTGGTGTCCAATAAAAGCCTAAGGATAAGAACGAAAATGGCATACGACTCAGTCTTCAAAGCCGGCCTATTCGACGGCCAAACCATTCTGGTCACCGGCGGCGGCAGCGGCATCGGCCGTTGCACCGCCCACGAGTTGGCGGCCCTCGGTGCCCATGTGGTGCTGGTCGGTCGCAAGCTAGAAAAACTGGAAAAAACCGCCGCAGAAATCCGTGAAGACGGCGGCAGTGTGAGCTTTCAAGTCTGCGACATCCGCGAAGAAGAGTCGGTCAAAGCCATGGTCGCCGCCGTGATAGCCGAGCGCGGGCCGATCCAGCACCTGGTCAATAACGCCGGCGGCCAATACCCCGCCCCGCTCGCCTCGATCAACCAAAAAGGCTTCGAGACGGTGGTGCGCACCAATCTGGTGGGCGGCTTTTTGGTGGCCCGCGAAGTGTTCAACCAGAGCATGAGCAAACACGGCGGCAGCATCGTCAATATGCTCGCCGACATGTGGGGCGGCATGCCCGGTATGGGCCACTCCGGCGCGGCCCGTGCCGGCATGGAGAACTTCACCAAAACTGCCGCCTTTGAGTGGGGTTACGCAGGCGTCAGGGTGAATGCCGTAGCGCCGGGCTGGATCGCTTCCAGCGGCATGGACACCTACGAGGGCGCCTTCAAGGCAGTAATCCCGACCTTGCGTGAACACGTACCACTGAAACGCATCGGCACTGAGTCGGAAGTTTCGGCCGCGATTATTTTCCTGCTCTCGCCGGGGGCCAGTTTTATCAGCGGCAACACCATTCGTATCGACGGCGCCGCCACTCAAGGCAGTCGCGCCTGGCCGCTGCACAAAGCGAAAAACAGCCACTCCTACAACGGTTTCCATCGGGCCTATTTACCCGATGTATTAAAGGATCAGGAGTAACACGATGCCTGCTATCCACTCAGAAATAGACGTGCACGGCGACGCCTTCGCGCAGAACCGCGAGGCCATGTTGACAATCATTGCCGGCTTTCGCGAAGTCGAGCAGAAGGTCTTGGACAAAGCCAATGAGGCCAAGGCCAAGTTCGAAAAACGCGGCCAGTTACTACCCCGCGAGCGAATCAATTTGCTCTTGGACGCCGGTGCGCCGTTTCTCGAACTGGCCTCCCTGGCCGGCTACAAATTGCACGACGATAAGGACGGCAGCATGGCCGGCGGCGGCCTGGTGGCTGGCATCGGTTATATCCAGGGCGTGCGCTGCATGGTGATCGCCAATAACAGCGCGATCAAAGGCGGCACCATCTCGCCGTCGGGCCTGAAGAAATGCCTGCGCCTGCAACAGATCGCCACTGAAAACAAACTGCCGATGGTGACCCTGGCCGAAAGCGGCGGGGCCAACCTCAACTACGCCGCCGAGATTTTTGTCGAAGGCGCGCGCGGCTTTGCCAATCAGGCGCGTATGTCGGCCATGGGCTTGCCGCAGATTACCGTGGTGCACGGCTCGTCCACCGCTGGCGGGGCTTACCAGCCGGGACTGTCGGATTACGTGGTGGTGGTGCGCGGCAAGGCCAAGCTGTTCCTTGCCGGCCCGCCGCTGCTGAAAGCTGCCACCGGCGAAGTAGCCACCGATGAAGAACTGGGCGGCGCCGAGATGCACGCGCAAACCGCCGGCACCGCCGAATACCTGGCCGAGAACGACGCCGACGGCGTGCGTATCGCCCGCGAGATAGTTGGCATGTTGCCCTGGAATGCGCAGCTGCCGCTGCGCGCCAAACGCAGCTATCAAGAGCCGCTGTATCCGGCTGAAGAGCTGCTCGGCATAGTCCCCAATGACGCCAAGAAGCCCTATGACGTGCGCGAAATCATCGCCCGCATCGGCGACGGTTCGAGCTTCCTGGATTTTAAAAACGAGTTCGACAGCCAGACCGTCTGCGGCCATCTGCAGATCGAAGGCCAGCCCTGCGGCTTTATCGGCAACAACGGCCCGATAACCCCGCGCGGCGCGGTCAAGGCGGCGCAATTTATCCAGCTGTGCGAGCAAAGCAACACGCCGATTTTGTTCTTCCACAACACCACCGGTTTTATGGTCGGCACCGAATCCGAGCAGAACGGCATCATCAAGCACGGCTCCAAGCTGATCCAAGCCGTGGCCAATTGCAGCGTGCCCAAGCTGACCATAGTGGTCGGCGGCTCCTACGGCGCCGGCAACTACGCCATGTGCGGTCGCGGCCTGGACCCACGCTTTATCTTCGCCTGGCCCAACAGCAAAACTGCGGTAATGGGCGGCGCCCAGGCCGGCAAGGTGCTGCGCATCGTCACCGAAGAAAAGCACCTGAAGATGGGCCAGACAGCCGACCCGAAGATGCTCGACATGCTGGAAACCGTTACCGCGCAAAAACTCGACAGCCAGGCCACCGCCCTCTACGGCACCGCCAGCCTGTGGGACGACGGCCTGATCGACCCCCGCGACACCCGCAAACTCTTGGGCTTTTTGCTCGACATTTGCGCCGAGGCGGCCGTGCGGCCACTTAAATCCACCACCTTCGGCGTCGCCCGCCTGTAACCCTTCGGAGAATAAACAATGATCTTTACCCAAGAACACGAAGAACTGCGTCGCACGGTCCGTAACTTTGTCGATCGCGAGATCAACCCGCACGTCGACGAGTGGGAAAAGGCCGGCAGCTTCCCGATCCACGAAATCTTCAAGAAGGCCGGCGATCTAGGCCTGCTGGGCATCTCCAAGCCGGAGAAATTCGGCGGCATGGGCCTGGATTACAGCTACTCGATAGTGGCCGCCGAAGAGTTTGGCACCATCCATTGCGGCGGTATTCCGATGTCGATCGGCGTGCAGACCGACATGTGTACCCCAGCGTTGGCGCGCTTTGGCTCCGACGAGCTGCGTGAGGAGTTTCTGCGCCCGGCCATTAGCGGCGAGATGGTCGGTTGCATCGGCGTCTCAGAAGTCGGTGCTGGCTCCGATGTGGCCGGGCTGAAAACCCACGCCAAGAAAGACGGCGACGACTACGTGATCAACGGCAGCAAGATGTGGATCACCAACTCGCCGTCCGCTGACTTTATGTGCCTGCTGGCCAACACCAGCGACGACAAACCGCACGTTAACAAGTCGTTGATTGTGGTGCCGATGAACACCCCCGGCATCAGCGTCAGCCCGCACCTAGACAAGCTCGGCATGCGCAGCTCGGAAACCGCCCAGGTGTTTCTCGACAACGTGCGGGTGCCACAGCGCAACCGCATCGGCCATGAAGGCGCCGGTTTTATGATGCAAATGCTGCAGTTTCAAGAGGAGCGTTTGTTTGGCGCGGCCAACATGATCAAGGGCCTAGAGCACTGCGTCGATGCC
>JAIERD010000528.1 GCA_019747155.1 Pseudomonadaceae bacterium | reverse complement strand
GTGCGGCTTTTCAGGCTGCTCAAGCGCTCGGCAGTGGTGTAACTCATGTCGAAGAAGTTGCGCCCCACCGCGTCCCAGAATGGCGAGTCACCGTGTTCGTCACTCTGACCGACAATTTCCACCACCATCGCCTCAGCAAAGCGCTCGGGATGATTACCAACAAACAACAAGCGACCCCGCGAGTTCAGCTCAGAGGCTGCCGAGCGCACCAACCCAGGCTCGATGTAGAAGCTGGTCAGCAGGCTGTTGCCAGTCAGGTCGTGGCAGAGCGACAGCGCATGGATCTTGTTGTGGATCGACAAAGAGCGCGAGGCATGCACGAAGGTTTCATTGCGAAAGCTGTAAAACGGGTCGGAGTAGCCGGCCGAGGCGACTATCGCCGAGCAACCCACCAGACGGCCGGCCTCGGTATCTTCGAGCACGAAAAAGTAGCTTTCTTCACCGTTGAAGCTCACTTCTGCGGAAAACGACGCCTCGGAGGCGGCGATTTTATCGCGCAGGCAATCAGCATCATCCGGCAAGGAAGTGACACCCACCGGGCTGTCCGCAGCCAGACGCTGCACTTCAGACAGGTCGGCCATTTGCGCGGGGCGCATTACCAGCATGGGGTCACTCCTTTTAATAAAAACTCCGAGACCGACACAGTGTCGAACCCGGAGAAAACCATGACAAAAGTCACGGCACACACAGAGATCGTTCTTCCCTGAGAATCGTCATCATTCATCCTGAATGACCGGACGGCGCAGCTTGGCTGCACCGCTCGAAAACATTTAAGCCTGGGTCAACTTGGCCACGGCCCGCTCGAAACGCGCCAGGCCTTCTTCGATATCGGCATCTTCGACCACCAGGCTCGGGGCGAAACGCACCACATCCGGGCTGGCCTGCAACACCAACAAACCTTCAACTGCGGCGGCGTCCAGCACGGTTTTGGCTTTGCCCTTCCAGGCCTCGCTGAGCACACAACCGATCAACAGCCCCAGGCCGCGCACTTCACTGAACACCCCGTACTGCTGACCAATCTGCTCCAGCTTGGCTTTAAAGCGGGCCGCCTTGGCTTTGACGCCGGCCAGCACTTCTGGGGTATTGACCACATCGATCACCGCCTCACCCACCGCGCAAGCCAGCGGATTGCCGCCGTAAGTGGTGCCATGGGTGCCCACTGCTAGGTGCTTGGCAATTGCCTCGGTGGTCAGCATGGCGCCGATCGGGAAGCCGCCGCCCAAGCTCTTGGCGCTGGAGAGGATGTCCGGCGTTACGCCGTAGTGCATATAGGCGAACAGCTCGCCACTGCGGCCCATGCCGGTTTGCACTTCATCAAAAATCAGCAAGGCGTTGTGTTGGTTGCACAACTCACGGGCGCCTTCAAGGTAGGCCTGCTCGGCTGGCAGCACGCCGCCTTCGCCTTGAATCGGCTCCAGCACCACGGCGCAGGTCTTGTCCGAGATCGCGGCTTTCAGCGCGGCCAGATCGTTGAACGGCACATGGCTGATGCCTTGAATTTTTGGCCCGAAACCGTCGGAATACTTCGGCTGACCGCCGACACTGACGGTAAACAGGGTGCGACCGTGGAAGCTGTTGACTGCCGCGATGATTTCAAACTTCTCCGGGCCATACACATCATGAGCATAACGGCGGGCCAGCTTGAACGCGCCCTCGTTGGCCTCGGCGCCGGAGTTACAGAAGAACACCCGCTCGGCGAACGTGGCATCCACCAACTTCTTGGCCAGGCGCAGGGCCGGCTCGTTAGTGAACACGTTGGAGATATGCCACATGCTGTTGGCTTGCTTGGTCAGCGCGCCGACCAACGCCGGATGGCAATGACCCAGAACGTTTACAGCGATGCCGCCGGCGAAATCCAGCAGCTCACGACCGCTCTGGTCCCAGACGCGCGAACCCTCGCCACGCACCGGAATAAAACCGGCTGGCGCGTAGTTGGGAACCATCACCTGATCAAAATCGGCGCGTGAAACTGGCGCATGCTCAACGGACATTAAAACTCTCCAGAGAAGAAACACCGACCGGCAATGGTCGGCGTTGAAATGATTGTAGGGGCTGCCAAGGGCTTGGCATTGCCGCCATGCGACAACTTCTTACAAGGCCAACCCACGGCCCGGCAAGGCTTACAGCAATGCGACAGAAAGCATCGCGAAGTCGCAGTTTAAACGCTGTTGAAGAGCACCGTGCAGAACCGGTCAAAATTCTGTCGGTCCATAACAGACCCCAGGATCCCGATCCATGAGCCGCCAATAACGGTATTTCCGCACATTTTCTTCACAGATTCTTGATCAGTGAGCGCCGACACTACGCCTATCAATAGATGTTGCGGGCGAGCCCCCGTCAGTGCAACCAAACACCAGAACGGTGTCCATTAACTGCCTTTTCGCACGATCCTTAAATCCCTGATGCACCGTCAACATGGGGCCAAGAGCCTTTTGCGTGAGTTGCTCACAGAGTAAAAAACTTCATGACGCCACTGTCCGCCTCAAATGCTCTACGCCCACTAAACAGGTTGCTATGCCTTGGCTTGCCATTGGCACTGATGTTGTTACTGCTGGCCTTCCCTCTCACCAGTCTTGACTTCGCGTTAAGCAAATTGTTCTACAGCCCAGAACTGGGGTTTCCCGGCAAACACAGCTACTTTCTCGAAACCATCCTGCATGTTCGTGTCAAACAGGCCGTTATCGCCTTTGTAATATTTGCTGCACTAGGGCTGGCTGTCAGCTTTACGTATAAGCCTTGGGCTTGGTTACGCCAGCCCTTGGGTTACCTCGTGCTGACGATGACGTTATGCACTGCGATTGTCACACCGCTGAAAATTGTCACGGCGGTGCATTGCCCCTGGGATCTTAGCGAGTTCGGCGGCAATGAAACTTACACCCCGCTGCTTAGCGCTCGCGCGCAGACGGACAAAGCCGGTCTGTGCTGGCCGGCCGGCCATGCCAGCACTGGATTTAGTTTTTTTGCTCTATATTTCCTGCTGCGTGATCGTCGTCCAACGCTCGCCAAAAGCGCTTTAATTTTTGCCTTTGCGCTCGGCACAGTGCTTAGTGCCGGCAGAGTCATGCAAGGCGCACACTTTCTCTCCCACTGTATTTGGACCGCACTCTTTGACTGGATGATTGCGCTCAGCTGCTATTACCTGCTGATCTACCGCAAGCAGTCTGGGGTGATGAAAAAAGAGGGTACTGCGCCGATATCCAGCACAGTTAATGGTGCCCATCAGGAACCTGAAAAGAATCGATAAAGCCCGGCAGTAGAGTTTACCGGCGCTCAGACCTCTTCCATTCGGTATCGAGTTTGATCTTCACCGAAACGCTTTCGGGTAGAAGCAGGCCTTCTTCAATCCAACCAAAGGTCACTGGCTGATCTTTGGCCTGGGAAACTGAAGCTGGAATCACCAAGAATGCGAGAAAAACGGCTTCGATTAAATTCAGCGATGTACCTGCCATTTTGAAATACTCCGGTGGGCGATGCCGACACTCTGAAGCAGAAGGCGTTAAGACGGCGTTAAGGCAATCGAGTCAGTAGCGAAACCAGCCGACTGAAATGGCTCTGCCGAAGATCCTTCGGTACAGCGACACGGTCACCATCATCACTCGCCTATTGATTTTCACCCAGACAGGCGCAACGATGGCATAAGCAATACCGCTCACCAACACGGCGCCAAGCATGTCCAGCGGGAAGTGTACGCCGAGAAAAATTCGCGCCTACGCCACGGCAAGGCCGGCAAGCAGCGTAATCACGCCAAGCACGAGTAAATCGCCGAGAAGCCAGGTCAGCCCAAGGCCAGCAAACACCGTCAGATGATCGCTGGGGAAGGATGTTTCGGCGGAGTGCGACATAAAGGTGTGCCCAAGCCCTAGCACAAAAGGTCGCGGATGCTGCCAGGCGAGCCCAATAAGCTGGTTTAGCCCAAGTCCGAGAAAAACCACAATGCACGACTTTAGCGCGAGATTACGGCGCGCCGCATCGCCCCAAAGCCACATGCCAAGCAGCAACAACGGAACCACCAAGATGAGTTCATTGGCGATGCCCATTGCCAAGTTGATCAACCCTGTAGAGGTGTCAACGCCAGCGTTTATACTCAGGAAAAATGCTTGATTGAGTGTTTCGATGCCGTCCATATCGCACTATCCCCAGTATTCAAAAAGTCGCTAACCAGTTGCGTACATAACAGCTGGAAAGTCGGGTGGTACTGCACTCGCCACTCGCGAATGCCCTGCGCAGTTTTGCGATATCGGCGCTTTCTACATAGCGCGTCGCATCCGCCACGTCCTCTAGGCTGCCATAACCGCCTTGCTGCATCTCATGGAGGGCATCCTCCTTGCTCCAGCCCTGAATCACACTGCGATACATCGCGGCCATGATGCCGGTACGGTCACGGCCATGTTTGCAATGCATCAGCACCGGGCCCTTGGCCTCGGCGTCTTGTACGGCTCGCAACACGCGCAGCACATCGGCATCGTCGACCTTGTCTGCGTGCAGCGGGATGCTCACTCGTTTGACGAGTGCATCACCCAGCCAGACGGAGTCATCCTCCTTGATGAAACTGACAACGGTTTGTACCTGCAATTTCTGCAGCACTGACAGGTTCTCACTGCTTGGCAAAGCGCTGCGATACAGCGTGGGCGCCATTTGGTAGAGGTTGAAAGACTTGTCCACCGGCACGGCCCAAGCAGCTGGTTGCTGCAGGGCGGCGATGGGTCTGTCACTTCCATCGTGCTTGGCCGGCAGATTGGCAAGCAGCAGGCAGAGCGCGGCGATAGCACACAGGCTGCCGACAAGAAGTAATAACCGCAGAGGATTGGAAATCGACATGTGGGAGCGCCCTAAAAATGAGGCGCTACCCTAGCTCCGCACATGTGAAGGCGTGATGAAGATGACGGTGAAAAATGCAGATCGAGCACTCCTCGGGTAACCGTAGTGACTGGCCATGAGGTTACCCGCCTGGCGGTGAGTGCAGGGCTGATCATGACCCTGCCCCAATTACGCCTGAAGGCAGCATCTTCGAGCAGCGCAGAACTTGCGGCAGCAGCTTTGCTGGCTTGCCTTCACCGGCTAGCAGCACTGACAAAGCGCTAAAGCGCTAAAGCGCTGCGCGACAATAAAGGACAGATAGCCTTTCTCAGCGCCGCTCAACCGCCGGCTGGCTGATTTCGAAGGGGCTGCTGCTGCGCCGCAGGTTGCGGTCTTCGCGCGGGGTGGCGCCGAAGAAGTTGCGGTAGGCGCTGGAGAAATGCGGGCCCGAGGAGAAGCCGCACGAGAGGCCGATCTGGATGATCGATTTACTGGTTTGCATCAACAATTGGCGGGCCTTGTTCAGCCGCAGTTCGAGGTAGTACTGGCTTGGCACCCGATTGAGGTATTGTTTGAAGATCCGCTCCAGCTGACGCCGTGAAACGCACACATGCTGGGCGATTTCGTCGGTGGTCAACGGCTCTTCGATATTGGCCTCCATCAACAACACCGCTTGGGTGAGCTTAGGGTGGCTGGAGCCCAGGCGGTTTTGCAGTGGAATGCGCTGGCGTTCACTGCCCTCGCGAATCCGCTCAACCACCAGCTCCTCACTGACCGCCCCGGCCAATTCGGCGCCGTGATCACGGGCCAGAATCGCCAGCAGCAAATCCAGCACCGCCAAGCCACCGCAGGCGCTGAGGCGATCACGGTCCCAGTCGAACAAATGACTGGTGGCAATTACCCTGGGGAAGCGCTCAGTAAAGTCGTCCTGCCAGCGCCAGTGCACCGAGGCCCGGTAGCCATCCAGCAAGCCCATCTGCGCCAGCGGGTAGACGCCCGCTGACAGCCCGCCAATGGCGCAGCCACCCCGGACCAGATGCTTGATCGCACTGGAAAGTGCCGGCGCCAGGCTGGTGGGCGGTTCATCGGCAAGCAGAAAGAGCTTTTGCAAGCCCTCAAGCTTGCCCGCCCAAAGCTCGCCCGGCAGACGCCAGCCTGCCTCGTCCGGCGCACTGACATCATCGACAGCCCCTTGCGCCGGCGCCTCGACCTGCAAGAAACGCAGCTCATAGTGCACGTCCGGATGGACGCGCTGCGCCACCCGCAAGGCTTCTTCAGCCAGCGCCAAAGTAATGGCCCGAGTACCCGGCCACAGCAAAAAACCGATACGACGCACAGTACTAGTCATGGTGGGGAGTCTAGCTGCCGGCTCCAACACTTACTTCAAACTGCCGGAAAGAAATTGTTGCAAGCGCTCGGACTGCGGATTGGCCAGCACTTCTTTCGGGCAACCGCGCTCCTCGACCAAACCTTTATGCAAGAACACCAACTGGTTCGACACCTCGCGGGCAAAACCCATTTCGTGGGTGACCACCACCATGGTGCGGCCTTCTTGGGCGAGATCCTGCATGACCTTGAGCACTTCACCGACCAACTCGGGGTCGAGCGCCGAGGTCGGTTCGTCAAACAACATCACCTCCGGCTCCATCGCTAGGGCGCGGGCAATCGCCACGCGCTGCTGCTCGCCGCCGGACATGTGCGCCGGGTAGGCATCTTTACGATGGGCCACACCGACCTTGTTCAGGTAGTGCTCGGCCTTTTCCTGGGCTTCCTTCTTGCTCATACCGAGCACATGCACCGGGGCTTCCATGACGTTTTCCAGCGCACTCATGTGCGACCAGAGGTTGAAGTGCTGAAACACCATCGACAACCGTGAGCGCATGCGCTGCAACTGCTTAGGGTCGACTGCTTTCAGCGCGCCGTCCTTGTTGGCGACCAGTTTGAGCTCCTCGCCATTGAGCAAAATCTTGCCGGCATGCGGCTGCTCCAACAGATTGATGCAGCGCAGGAAGGTGCTTTTACCCGAGCCGCTGGAGCCAATAATACTGATCACGTCGCCGGCCTTAGCCGCCAGCGACACACCCTTGAGCACCTCATTACTGCCGTAACGCTTGTGCAGGTCCTGGACTTCAAGTTTGTACATGTCTGGATTCTCGTATACGAATGCGGTTTATCTGAAGGTTTAGCAGCCAGGCCTAGTGCTTACGCGGCGCCAAGTAGGCCAGCCAACGGTGCTCGGCCAGCTTGAACAGGCGCACCAAAATAAAGGTCAGGCACAGGTAAAAGGCGCCAGCGGTAATAAACGCCTCAAACGGCAAATAGTACTGCGAGCTGATGGTGCGCGCCGCGCCGGTGATATCGATCAGGGTCACGATCGAGGCCAGGCTGGTGGTGTGCAGCATCATGATCACTTCGTTGCTGTACTGCGGCAGCGCCCGGCGCAAGGCCGAGGGCAACAGAATCCGCCGATACAGTTTGGACCGCGACATACCCACGGCCTTGGCGGCTTCGATCTCACCCGGCGGAATAGTCTTCAGACTGCCGGCAAGAATCTCCGCGCTGTAGGCGCTGGTGTTAATCGCAAAAGCCAGGCAAGCGCAGAAGGTGGCGTTAGACAGGTACGGCCACAACGCGCTGGCGCGCACCGCCTCAAACTGCGCCAGACCGTAATAGATCAGAAACAGCTGCACCAACATCGGCGTGCCGCGAATCACATAGGTGTAGAGCCAGGCTGGGAAATTCACCCAGGGCTGCTTGGACACCCGCATCAACCCCAGCGGAATGGCCAACAACAGGCCAAAACCAAGGGAAATCAGCAAAATCTTCAGGGTTACCAATACGCCACCCAGGTACAGCGGCAAATTGGCCCAGATCACCGAAAAGTCAAAAATCACGCTTTAGCCCCCCGCATCACAGCTCCACCGTCTTGATACCCGCCGAGTAACGCTGCTCCAAGGCGCGCAGCGCCAGCAACGAAACACTGGTCAGCAGCAGATACAGCGCCGCCACCGCGAGAAAAAACGTAAAGGGCTGATGGGTCGCATCGGCCGCACTCTTGGCCCGAAACATCATGTCCTGCAGACCGACCACCGAGATCAGCGCGGTGGCCTTGGTCAGCACCAGCCAGTTATTGGTAAAACCGGGAATCGCCAGGCGAATCATCTGCGGCACCAGAATGCGGAAAAACACCTGCATCCCGCTCATGCCATACGCCGCACCGGCCTCACCCTGCCCTTGCGGAATCGACATAAAGGCGCCACGAAAGGTCTCCGACAAATAGGCACCGAAGATAAACCCCAGGGTGCCGACACCGGCAACAAAGGGATTGATATCGATGTATTCGTCATAGCCGACTAGCGGTGCGAGCCTGTTGATCAGGTCCTGACCGCCGTAGAAAATCAGCAGAATCAGCACCAGGTCGGGAATCCCGCGAATCACCGTGGCGTAGGTTTCACCCAACAGTGATAACCAGCGAATCGGCGACAGGCGAAACGCAGCGCCCAGCAACCCCAGCGCACAGGCCAGGGCCATTGACGACAAGGCCAGCGCCAAGGTCAGCCAAGCACCTTCAAGAATGGTCGAGCCATAGCCGTTAAGCATGGTTTAGCTCCTCAGGCGGTAAGCCCTAACAACGCGGGCAACACCGCTACAACGAAAAAGTGGCACAACCGCAGATTGAAGTTTGTGCCACTTTCAGGAAAACGCCTGAGCTGTAAATTCAGTCGCCGTAGATGTCGAACTGGAAGTACTTGCCCTGCACTTCCTGGTACTTGCCGTTGGCGCGAATGGCGGCAATGGCAGCACTGAATTTGTCCGCCAGAGCCTTGTCACCCTTGCGCACGGCGATACCGGCACCTTCGCCAAAGTATTTCGGGTCGCTAACAGTCGGCCCGACCAGAGCGAAACCTTTACCGGCATCGGTCTTGAGGAAACCATCGTCGATATTAACCGCATCAGCCAGAGTGGTATCGACACGCCCGGAAGTCAGATCGAGAAATATCTCGTTCTGCGACGCGTAACGAACCACTTCGATACCGGCTGGCGCGAACACTTCGGTGGCGTAGCGATCGTAGATGGAGGCGCGCTGCACACC
The DNA here is from genome assembly GCA_019747155.1 of Pseudomonadaceae bacterium. Classification (GTDB taxonomy): domain Bacteria; phylum Pseudomonadota; class Gammaproteobacteria; order Pseudomonadales; family Pseudomonadaceae; genus Aquipseudomonas. The sequence continues at coordinate 6,537 of JAIERD010000528.1, read as the reverse complement.
GACCTTTTTGCCTTGCAGGTCGACCAGTGGATTTACGACCACGGTACCGGCCTTCATCACCAAACGTGCCGGTGAGTTGTAGTATTTCTTGCTGAAATCCACCGACTTGAGCCGCTCTTCGGTGATGTTCATCGACGACAACACCGCATCGAATTTACGCACTTTCAGGGCTGGGATCAGCCCGTCGAACTCTTGCTCGATCCACACGCACTTGACCTGCATTTCGGCGCACAGGGCATTGCCCATGTCGTAGTCAAAACCGGTGATAGCGCCTTCGGGGGTTTTCATCGCAAAGGGTGGGTAGGCCGCCTCGATGCCAATACGCAATGGCTTGGCTTCATCGGCCTGGGCCAACGACGACAACAGCGACAGCGCCAGGGCGCCAAGAAGTGCAATGCTCTTCATCGTGAGACTCCTTCAAGTGTAATTAGCCGCAGATGGCAGAAATCCAAACGCCCGGCATATGCGTGCATTGAGTGTAGAAACAGTCGCTGTATTTGCCGCGCGCCAAAGCGGCGCAACGGCAGGATCTGCGCGTGCTGCATTCTAGCGACAGGCCTAAGGCCGATATTTCTTCAATGCGACAACTAGTTACACAACAGCTTGCCCGGCAGCGCGAGCGGATTGACATGCACCGCAGAACATGCAGCACAAGAAAGACTTACCAACCAATGATAAAAGCAATAACCACACCAACTATTAGTTAAACCCTCTAGAACGGACCTTTCAGCCAATCAGCACAACACAAAAACAATCCAGAGCGCTCCAAAATGCCCCACCAGCGAGCAAACTGCTACCGACAATGGTTACCTTTGGTGCTGGGTACGCCCTGCACACATGAACAACCCATCAGCAAAAAGGCCGATTTAAATTGCACTAATATTTTTACCCGCAACAGAAACAATTAGGCCCCGACACAGCTTGTGACTGTGCCGGGGCCTAGCAGTCAGCCAGACGACCTTAATCAGGCCGCTTGCATACTGCGATGGGTCTCAACCAAGTGCTGCACCACGCCAGGATCGGCCAGTGTGGAGATGTCGCCGAGCGTGTCGTACTCGGCCACGGCGATCTTGCGCAGGATACGGCGCATGATCTTACCCGAGCGAGTCTTCGGCAAACCCGGAGCCCACTGGATCACGTCCGGTGAGGCGATCGGACCGATCTCCTTGCGGACCCAATTTTTCAATTCCTGACGCAACTGCTCGGAAGGCTCTTCACCGTCATTCAGGGTGACATACACATAGATACCCTGACCTTTGATGTCGTGGGGCATGCCGACCACGGCAGCCTCGGCGACTTTCGGGTGAGCCACCATGGCGCTCTCGATTTCGGCAGTGCCCATGCGGTGGCCGGACACGTTCAACACGTCATCGACCCGACCGGTGATCCAGTAGTAGCCATCCTCGTCGCGCCGCGCGCCGTCGCCGGTGAAGTACATGCCCTTGAAGGTCTTGAAGTAGGTATCCACAAAGCGGTCATGGTCGCCATACAGGCTACGCGCCTGACCCGGCCATGAATCGATAATCACCAGATTGCCTTCGGCAGCGCCCTCCACCAGGTTGCCCATATTGTCCACCAAGGCCGGCTGCACACCGAAGAACGGCCGAGTCGCCGAGCCCGGCTTAAGCGCCGTGGCGCCCGGCAGCGGGCTGATCATCACGCCGCCAGTTTCGGTCTGCCACCAGGTATCGACGATCGGGCAGCGCGACTTGCCCACTTCTTCGTAGTACCAGTGCCAGGCTTCCGGATTGATCGGCTCACCGACCGAACCAAGCAGGCGCAAGCTGGAGCCGTCGGCGCCCTGCATCGCAGCTTTGCCCTGGGCCATCATGGCGCGAATCGCAGTTGGCGCGGTGTAAAGGATGCTGACCTTGTGCTTGTCGACGATCTTCGCCACCCGGGTCATGTCCGGGTAATTTGGAACACCTTCAAACAGCAGGGTGGTGGCGCCATTGGCCAAAGGCCCATAAACGATATAGCTGTGGCCGGTAACCCAACCGACATCGGCGGTGCACCAATAAACTTCGCCAGGGCGGTAGTCGAATACCCGCTCATGAGTTAACGCTGCGTACAGCAGATAACCGCCGGTGGTGTGCAGCACGCCTTTGGGCTTGCCGGTGGAGCCGGAGGTGTAGAGGATAAACAGCGGGTCTTCAGCACCCATTTCTTTCGGCGCACAAACGCTACCGGCCACCTTCATCAGGTCTTCGTACCAAACGTCGCGGTGCGGGTGCCACTTGATCTCGCCGCCAGTGCGGCGTACCACGATGATTTTCTGCACGCTGCTGGTGTCAGGATTGGCCAGAGCGTCATCCACATTGGCCTTCAGCGGGGTTTTCTTACCGCCGCGCACACCTTCATCAGAGGTAATCACCAACTTCGACTGACAGTCGATAATCCGCCCAGCCAGCGCCTCTGGCGAGAAGCCACCGAACACCACCGAGTGAATGGCGCCGATACGGGTGCAGGCCAGCATAGCCACCACTGCCTCGGGAATCATCGGCATATAGATGGTCACCACGTCGCCGCGGTGCACGTCCTGACCGCGCAAGGCGTTGGCAAACTTGCAGACCTGCTCGTGCAGCTGGCGATAGGTGATTTCTTGATGATCGGCCGGGTCGTCACCTTCCCAGATAATGGCAACCTGCTCACCGCGCTCCTCCAAGTGTCGATCGAGGCAGTTGGCGGAAACGTTCAAGGTACCGTCGGCAAACCACTTGATATCAACATGGTGATCGTCGAACGAGGTCTGCTTGACCTTGGTAAACGGCGTAATCCAGTCCAGCCGCTTGGCCTGCTCACGCCAGAAGCCGTCGGGATTGATCACCGACTGCTGATACATGGACTTATAGGTAGCTTCGTCGGTCAACGACTGGGCGGCCACTTCGGGACGCACGGGATACAGGGAAGCGGCACTCATGGCTTTAACCTCGGAGTAGGATGTTGTTATTCATGGCTATTTTTTAGCCCCACTGGCGTATTCAAACCATTCGACCATGGTCTTAGTCGAGGATTTCACGCAAATGACAGGCAAAAAAATAGGCGACCAAGCGGTCGCCCACATTGCTGCTTAAGCGCTCAAAACCGCTGCTTAGCTGCCCGCTGGCCAGGTCTGCGCCGCCAACTGATTAGCATCGAGAACGCGCTTGGCGTTCAGGTAACTTTTTTGCCAATAGGCCGTCGACAAGCTCTCCAACCGTACCGTGCCACCACTGGAAGGGGCATGCACAAAGCGACCATCACCAACATAAATACCGGCATGACTGACTTTGCCGCCGCCACTGGTGGCAAAAAACACCAGGTCGCCGGTCTGCAACGCATCGCGCCGGATGCTCGGCACTGGCATGGCCAGCAGCTCACGGGTCGAGCGCGGCAGCACAATGCCAGCCGCATCGCGGTAGACGTAACCGATCAAGCCACTGCAATCAAAACCACTTTGCGGGGTATTGCCGCCATACACGTAGGGCGTACCGACCAGCCCTATGGCGCGCAGCAGCACATCATCGGCAGCCGGTGAAAACTGCTCGACCGGTATATACGCGACAGGCGTTGGTGGGGGATGGCTGACGCAGGCGGTCAGCAGGGCAGAAACGAGGACGAGAGCAATGCGGGCCAAGTTTGGCATCTTCGGGCTACCCTGAGGCTGGATACGCCCTACTCTGCCGCGCGAGAGGCCCTAACGCAAGGGTCAGGGCGCGGCAACCACTTAGTGGTGAAGCGGATTACGCGGCGACTGGGTCGGCGCTTGCGCCAATACCCGCTTGGCTTCCATGAAGCTGGTGCGCCAATAACGATCATCCAGGCTATCAACTCGCACACCGCCACTGCGACTGCTGGAGGAATGTATGAACTGGTCGTCACCGATATAGATACCGGTATGACTTACGCGACCACGGCCACGATTATTGAAGAACACGATATCGCCCGGCTCTAATTCATTACGGGAAATCAACGGCGCATCCAGGTTGATCATCTCGCGAGTTGAGCGCGGCAGTTTGATCCCGGCCTCTTCGCGGAACAGATAACCGACAAAGCCGCTGCAATCGAAGCCGCTCTTGGTCGTAGCGCCGCCAGCGCGATAGCGCGTACCGACCAACTCAAAACCACGATCGAGAATGCTGTCTGCCAACACCGGAAGCTGATAAGGCTTCTCGTCGGTCAGCTCGCTAACCTGCTCACGACTAGGCTCGGCCAGCGGCAAAGATACCGGCTGCTGAGCGATTTGGGGCTGCACAACGTGGCCTGCACAAGCAGACAAGAGGGCGGCGAAGGCCAGCGGAACGAGAGGTGCGAAGCGATTGAGCATGGGCACGGCCGTGTCTGTAATTATTTGAAGGGCCCGAATATGCCTTCCACAGCCCTTAGATGCAAATTTAATTAGCCCTAGTGTGACTTATAGCCATCGGCAAGCGCTCTAAGGGCCAGCACTTAAACTGCTGCGTCGCTGGCAATTTCAACACCGGCTAAAAAACCCTAAAGCGGTTAATCACGGTGCATAGCGAGCGTTAATAAAACTGAACACTTGGTTCAATTTTCGGCCCACTCGCCCCCTTAACACCGTTCGTCAGTTCAGCATCGAGCCAGCCGCCTCAGACAGCTTCAATCGCCACTCAATGATTAACCGTGTGCGCCAGCATTACGGATAACTGACACATAGGCCGCCCGCTTTGCGCGTGCCACTGATTAAACGCCGCTTGCACGGCCGCCAGGTCTTTTAGGCTGCTGGGGGCCTTGTCGATGATCTGCTGCGCCTTGAGGGCGGCGACCACATCGTCAGAAGGTATAAAGGTGTCTTTGCCCATCATCCGCAGCAAGCGCGGCGCCGACAACCCGCCCAGATGGGTGCCGTGCTTGGCCAGATACTTCCACAGCCCAACGCTATCGGTCACCGGCCAGTCGGCAATCAGCGCGCCGAAACTGCCGTGTTCACGCGCCACATCCAGCACCATCTGCGCATTGCGCGGCACGCTCTTGAGCTTGCCGAGATGGCGAATCAACTGGGCGTTTTGCATCAGTCGCTCCAGATGCTCGGCGCCCATCAGCACGACTTTTTCCGGGGCAAAAGCAAAAAACGCCGTCTCGAACGCCGGCCATTTTGCATCGACCAGACTGTGCTTTAGCCCGGCGCGAAATACCCGCAAGGCAATCAGCGACAGATAACGGTCATCGCTGATCTGGCGCAACTTGTCGGCAGTCTTGGGCAGCGGCAAATACGCCTCAAGCTCTGCGGCCGAGCCAAAGCGGTTCAGGCAATACTCATGCAGCCATTTGTAGTCGCGCATCGGCGTCCCTCGCAGCTATATATAGAAGAAGCGCAGAGCGCTGCGCTCACTCAGATATTGAGCAAATCGACAAAGCGCGGTGTGGCACTTGCATCGATACGCAGGCTGGCGAAGTCAAACAGGTCACGATCGGCCAATTGCGACGGCGCCACGTGCTGCAAAGCACGAAACATGATGTCGGTGCGCCCCGGCGTCTTGCGTTCCCACTCTTGCAGCATCTCTTTGACGACCTGACGCTGCAGGTTCTCCTGCGAGCCACAGAGATTGCACGGGATAATCGGGAATTCTTTGAGCTGGGAATATTCCTCAATATCGACCTCTTTGCAGTAAGCCAGGGGCCGAATTACCACATTGCGGCCATCGTCCGAGAGCAACTTGGGCGGCATAGCCTTGAGCGTCCCGCCGTAAAACATATTGAGAAAAAAGGTTTCCAGAATGTCGTCGCGATGATGCCCCAGGGCCATCTTGGTCGCGCCAATTTCATCGGCGTAGGTGTAGAGCGTGCCACGCCGCAAACGCGAGCACAGCGAGCACGTGGTCCTGCCCTCGGGGATCATCTCTTTGATCACCGAATAGGTGTCTTTTTCGATGATGTGATAGGCCACCCCAACGGACGCAAGATACGCCGGCAGCACATGCTCGGGGAAACCCGGCTGTTTCTGGTCCATGTTGACCGCGACTATCTCGAACTGGATCGGCGCAACCTTTTGCAGGTACAGCAACACATCGAGCATGGTGTAACTGTCTTTGCCGCCAGACAGGCAGACCATCACCTTGTCACCGTCCTCGATCATCTTGAAATCGGTGATCGCCTCGCCGGCTAGGCGGCGTAGACGTTTCTGAAGTTTGTTTTGATTGACCGAAAGGCTGCTCATGGCGCGCTAAAATCCGCAGGAGTCGTAATAAAGTCCGGCATTTTACCCACAAAGCCCGACACACCCCAGCACCGCAATCGCGCAAAACGCCGTGCTAATCTCAGCCCATGACTTCCGACCTAAATTGCCACGCCGACCTTGCCGACCAGCTCTTGGCGCTATTACAAGCCGCCAGTGACGGCTGCAGCGAATACCAGCTGATCCAGCAACTCAGGCAACAGCAATCGACGCAGTTAGACAACCTGGCGAGCGACCCGCAACTGGCCTTGTTTCAGACCCATTTTTTGATTTTCAACGCGCTCTACTTGTTGCGTGAACGGCTCTGGCAAACGCGCAGCGCGCACCTGCAAATCAGCCCGCTGTGCTGCCAATTACTGCCC
>JAIERD010000279.1 GCA_019747155.1 Pseudomonadaceae bacterium | reverse complement strand
TGCTTTTCAGCACTCTGCGAGTAATCGAAGAAATAGCCGGCACGACCCTCTGCTGTCGATTCAATCGTGACAAAGCAGTCGGTGGCCACGGCCTCAAAGGCACCGGTAACGATTTCGCGGGCCTTGTGCGGAAACTTGGCGCAGATCTTCCCGAACTCAGACACATGCAGGTAGCGCAGCGTGCCGCCCCGGAAAGAGGTTGAAACGTAAACAGAGCCGCCGTTACTGAATACCAGCTCACCGGCTGCGTCATTGCGCGCCGGATTGGCCAGACGTATCTCGGCCGGCAGGTTGTCGTAGGCGAACTTCACCTTCTCCCGAAACAGGCGCTTGGCGTCGTTAAGGGTGTGAGCAATCAGCGCGCACTTGGCTGACTCAAACAAAGCAGCATCAAGCTGGATAATGCAGCACTCAGTCGTAAAGCCGAGCTGCCGAGCCTTCAGGATGATGTTACGGGTGTGCATGCCGTCGAAGTATTCGATCTGTTCCGCAGTCATGCGAAAGCGAACCTTCTTACCGGCCCTGTCGTTAATCAGATAGAGGTTATTCAGCCGCCAGTGCTTATCCCTGAGCAGCTTCAAGTGCTCAGGCTTCATCGCTAGGCTTCCTTCGATAACTCGTCCATAAGGGTGGCCAGATCGCTGACCGTCTTGTCACCCTCTATCGCATCGAGGTTATAGGCCTGGCGCTCGCCCTTGATCACCTTTAGCTGGGCATCAACACCGGCATTCAGGGACCGGGCAAAGTCAGAGGCGTTATCCGGGGTCACAACCATATCGTCCAGCGCATCGCACAGCTTTCCGGCTATGCCGCGCCACTGAGCAAGGCCAGTTCTATGCGCGAAGATTACCGATGCTGCTTGATCGGATGCCTCTTCGATAATCTGCTCATCGGTTCGCGGCTCTTGCTGCGAACCGCTTGCGCGAACTTCAGCGCGAACTACCTTTGCTTTCGCGGCAGCTCGTACCTGGTCCGTTAGGTCCCTACTCCAACCAAGCTTCTTTGCTTGCTTTCGTATTGCTGTATCACTGATGCCGTGCTTTTCGGCTATGGCACGCACAGAAAGCAGCCCGGCCCGGTAGAGGCCGTTGATTGCCTCCCAGTCGGGTTGCTTGGTAGCCATGGGCAAATTCTCTTAGTTCAAAACAGCCGCACTATGTCGACGAATAACTGGATGGTGTTGAGCAGCAGTTCAATGGCGGCCCACCCAGTCACAGCGATGATCGCCATCAGGGTTAGCACGATGCGGCGGACGGCCATTACATCAAGCTGATGCTGATATGTGATGCAATCCAGCGCAGCGCCTCCCCGAGAACGTACCCGGCAAGCGCAGCAAAGACCCCAATCGTGATAAACATGCCCTTCATGTCCGGTAGCTTGCCCATCGAAAACCCCCTTAAATCGTAAAGGTCTTAACCTTGCCGCCGGTGTAAATATCCCGCTTCATAGCAGCTCTTACCGCATCCTCTGCGCTTGCACCCATATCCATTGCAGTAAGGGCGTATGGAGCGCCGCTGCCGATGGCGTCAGGGTTGGCTGGATCGAGATCCTGCTTCCATATCCCGGTCTTGTCGTCATGGCCGACCATCATCAGCTTGTCGCCATCGACGACATAGCCTGAACACTCCACAGGAACAGGCGACGGAGTGCCGAAGTAGGCGGCGATCAAAGCCTTCTCATCGCATATAGCGCCCGACAGGAAGAAGCTGATCCCATCGACAACCTGGCGCTTATGGCAGTCATCAGAGACGATTGCGCTGCTGCGGGTCTGACGAGAGTCACAGGCGATCACGCCATCTTTATAGGCGATAGTGGTCATAGCGCATCACTCATCAGCTCGATTAAACGCAACCTGAATGGCTGAGGCCTTGACGATCTCAATGCAGCCGACAGTGGCGCACAACGGAGATCCAGCAAGCCGCGCCTTATCGACAGCGGCAAGCAGTTCATCCTTCAGCGTTTCGATGGTGTTGCGCATTGCAGGCGACAGGCCGTTGTTTCGGTCGGCGATGTTGATCACTTCGGCCATGCTCACCTCACCGTCACTTGAATATCGCGGACCTTAGCTCTGCAATGACATCAAGAAGGCTCATGTTCTTGCGCAGCTCGGCATAAATAAAGCCGGTGCGAATAATCAGCCACGCCGGCAGTCCACATACAAAGGAGATGCCGAGCAAGGCCATCAGCCCGAAGCCATCGTTAGCCCAGCTTCCAATCCCTAGGTATGACACAACCCCGGCCCCGCCGCAGATGCTCCCCATAACCGTACAGATCAGCGATACGCCGAACTCACGCACAGTCTTTGGCAGCGTCATTGCCATCACGACAATGGCGGCCAGTACGGCCACGAACCCAAACGCGCCGAGCTTGTACAGCGCGATGCCGCCGAGTGCTGTAAGCGGGCCGGGCTCAGACATTGAGTTGATTCCTAGGTGCTTCATGTGGCACTCCCGGCAACTGCCTGGTGGTGTCGTTTAGAGCGGCACTCCACGCCTTGCGATCCGCTCGAAGCAAGGAGGCAGGCATGGGTGCCGAAACGAAAAAGCCCAGCGATTAGGCTGGGCTCAGAAAGGGTTGGCGCTATTGGCTGGCGAGGCCTTCACTTTGATTCAGGGGTTAGCAGGTGTCTGCTTTCGGCCTTTTATCGCGCCCATAAAAAAGCCCGACTCAATGGCCGGGCTTCTTATTGCCACTCTTTAACACGCAAAGAGGACAAGATAGAGGAAAATCTACGCCAGTCGGCCACGCTATGCAAGCGCTTTATTAAGCCGCCCGCGATTCTATCAGCCCTTCGGCGTCTAACAGCTCTTGAGCCATCTGTAGTGCGTCGGTTACTTGCGCTTCCAGGCTCTTGCAGATCGACGACTTCCAGCGCGTTTGCGTACGAGCTGGCGTAGGCTCGTCGCTCCAGTTGTCGACGTTATACCAGGAGGCCGGCAGGGTATGGGTTGAGCGCTTACCCTCTGCACCTTGCAGCTTAGGCATTGCCCAGGTCACCACGGCAGCATGACGGAACCGCTCAGGGGCCGGCGACTGTATAGCCTTGGCCAGCTCGGCAATGGCGGCGTGCTTGCGGTCAACATGGGTCGAATACTTTGCCAGCAGCGCCCGCCAGTGGTGAGGCGCCAGGTGTTCATGCAGGCGGCTGAACACCCAGCAGGAGTCGATCAGCTTGGACTGCTTGTCGGTGATCGCACCCTTGAGCGGGTCGCACTGCACGCGAGGCTCGAATCCGCCACTGCCGTATGCCGAAACCGTCTCAGCTGATAGCGCGCTTACCACTGCTGCCAGTGCTGTCGAGTAGGTCATGCGTCACTCCCCAGTGATTTTATGTGCACATGCACTGCGCCGCCCTTGACCACTTGGTCGCTGACGGAAAACTGCGTAACAAAGCGTCGATCGTCAACGCCTAGCGCCTCGGCCACGCCATCGCGCAGCGCCTTGGTGCGGGCCAGCAAGTTGTCGTCGTCGTAGGCGCGGCGGTCTGGCGGAAAGAACTCAACCACCCACAGAATTTTGCCTTCTGGCGCTTTGATGCCCGAGGCCTTGCACAGCAAATAGCAGTCAGCCCGATACTTGGCGCGGATCGGTGCCGACTTGCGCCAGTGGCAGCGAGCGTTTGGACTCAGCTCCTTGGGTGGCCACGGCAGCACGATCACTTGGCGGCCATCCGATTAAGCTCAGCAGCTACCATCCCGCGCATCGGCTCGGCCATCTTGTCGAGCTTCTGGCGCGTGTCTTTGCGCCAGTCAGCCAGTGCCATGCCCTTCAAGTTGTGGCGCAGGCGGCAGGCCAGCAGGCGCGCTTGAGCTGCCTCACGCTCGGCGGCCGGCTTGAGTGCCAAGTTGTGGCTTACTGGCATATGTGCCGCACGCCTTGCATGACCGTCTCGAAGCATGCGGTGCAAGTCGCCATATTCGCGCAAACTACCGCCTCAGGCTTGCCGGATGCAGGGCGGGAAAGCCATTTGAAGTAGCGAGCAGGCAAAAGGCCGGGGCTGCCATCAGGGAAATCAACAGCCAGCTTGTCGGACATAGATAAATTGCTGAACGGGCGAACGAACTTTGCCGGCGACCCGCAGTGCCCTGAGACAAACGGCGAAGGCTCCAGCAAATCCCCCGGCCGCCAATTAGCCGGATTGCTCATATCGTCGTAGTGCTCGCCGTCATTTCCGTTCTGGCCTATCAGGTCAATGCGGCGATCTTCTTCCGGCCATTCGACCGCTTCGGGCTTCTTGCTCTCGGTCTGCGCCAGATACCACGCGGCCTTTTTCAGTGATTCGTCGCCGCCTTTGTGCAGTTCGCGCCAAACGTATTTGAGCGAATTGCCCTTGCAGTAACCACGGAATTCTTCAGGGGTCAGCGCGGCGCGAATGGCGTCAATGCACTCAATCGAACCCTGCTTGTAATGCGGCGGATTATTAACCATATCGCTCATGCAAAACCCCCTCAAGACCTAGTGCCGCGTGACCTGTAGCGTATTCGGATTATACCCTTTACGGACGTTATAACCTAACCAGCAAGGGTGTTTTTTTGGTCATTTAGCCAACTTTTTCAGGCCGTACAGATACCACCCGAGCGGGCACGCAATGAACAAAACAGCGGGAACAATTGCCAGCGCAGCTTTCAGCTTCATCGGTGCCTCCTGGGGGCAAAATGCCCAACGCTTTAAGGTGCCGCCAGGTATCGGCGGCGAGTTGAGTTGCTGTCATTTGTGCGGCTCGACCTCCAGCGTTTCGAGATTTAGCAGGGTGAAGTGGCCGCTGCCATCGGGAAGCCAGCCCCCTGTATCGATGTGGTACACATTGCCCAGCACTACTGGCGAGCGAACCGGCGTATGGCCGCAGATAACCGCGCGAATACCGCTTACTCCGCTTTCGTCGAACTGGTCTATTCTTCGGCGCGACCACTGGCACATGGCCTCGATATGTACCGCTTCAGGGCCGCCAGCCTTTAGCCCCGCAACAAGGAATGCCCAGTCATCCCTCGGGATGTCGGCGTGAACAACCCCGACCACTCCGCTCAATGTTTCAATCTCGATGGCCAGAGGCAGGTCAGCAAGAATTACCGCGTAGCAATCTTGATCGACCGAGGAAAGCCCGCAGAACCAAGCGCCCCCATTTAAAAAGTGCATGTCTGAGCGCTCGATGGTCATTTGCTCATGATTCCCGCGCACCGCGTGGAACCACGGCCTACGCAGAACCCAGCAATCAACATCGATTGAGTCGGGCCCGCGATCAACCAGGTCGCCAACCGAAAACAGCCGGTCAACTGCAGGATCAAAGCCAACGGCATCAAGTGCCGCCTGCAGCCGCGTGAAGTGACCATGAATGTCACCAACCGCAAGGTCGCGGCCGGCAGTATTTCGCCCAAAGCGCTTGATCATGCCGCCACCTCTAATCCAATAATTTCAGCCAGGCGCGCCGGCAGTTCATGGCCCATGTCCAGCAACTGCATTGCGCACTCAGCAACCAGGGTGCGCTGCGATCCATAGGCAAGTTCGAAGCGGGCTTTCCACGGATGCACAGCGATTGCCGTGCCGTTGTCTTGGTGATGGCCAGCGCATAGCGGCAGCACAAGCCAGTGCGCGTCTGGCTTGGTTCTGCCGTCAACGTGATGGATGGACACGAAGCAATTACGCTCGCCCCGCTCCTTCCAGCACGCTACGCAGCCGATCACCGTTGCCAGCAGATCGTGGTAGCGCTTTTCGGTGGCGCTCACATTGCGGCCTTTCATGCCTCCCACTCCAGCTTTCCCGGAATTGGCGGAGTAGCCTCAAGCGTGCACAGGTTAAGCAGGGTGAAATACCCGCCATTGCCCGGTCTCCACCCGGCCGTGTCGATGTGGTAGACGTTACCCAGCACGACCGGATGACTTAGCGGCGTATGCCCACATACCAGCGCGACAAGACCTTCAACTGCGCCCGTATCGCCCTGCTCTATTCGGCTCCTCGACCACATCAATGTGTTCTTGACCAGCTTCAGCCGCTTTGCCGATTCAGGGTTGCTAAGCTCTGCAATCAACTCCGACCATGAACCGAACGGACAATCGGCGTGCACGATGCCAACCATCCCGGCCGGAGTTTCGACCTCGATGGCGACAGGTAGCTCATTAAATTGAGCGGCAAACTCGCGCTGTTCGTCCCAGTTCAGGCCGGCGAACCATGCGCCACCGTTGTAGACCCAGTTATCCGCGTCGCAGGTATCGAACCGGCAAACGTAATCGTCGTGATTGCCGCGTACCGGGTGAAACCACGGCTTATCGAGCCAAGAAAGCACGTCGCGGCACTCAGGCCCACGGTCAACCAAGTCCCCTACCGAAAACAGCCGGTCAACCAGCGGATCGAAGCCAGCCTTATCTAGCGCCGCCTGCAGCAGAGTGAAGTGGCCGTGAATGTCGCCAACGGCAAAGTCGCGGCCCTGCTCGTTTGGCGGGTAGCGGTGCACAAGCTTGTGGATTGGTTCGATCATGCCGATACCGTCCGACCTAGCGCAAACCACAAGAGCCCCAGCACTATAAAAACCAAGCCCGCATCAGTGTTTCCGCTAAGCGACTGGCCGGCGCTCACGCCGAATAAAAAGCAAGTCATACAGCCTCCTTAAAACTTTCAAATTCCGCCATTTCCGTCAGCCGCTCAGCAGTCAGCGTCGGCCAGTCAGTGGCCACCAGATACGCGCAGCACTTCGCCCAAAAGTCCTGAAAGGCATCCTCGCCCATCGAGTCAAACGACAGGCTTTGAGGTATGTGGCGGGTTAGCTGGCCAAGGCCCGGCAGGTCGAACACCTCAACGTCGCAGTACACCAGAGCCTCGGTCTGCAGTGCCTTGACTGCGGCGTGTGCCTGCTTGCCGGTGAATCGATCGAGATTGCTGGCCAGCACATTTCCAAGGCCATGTACCAACCGGTTAAAGCGTTCGTTACGCGGCTGGGTGAGTGCGGCGCGCACCTTGGTCGACTTGCGAAAGCCTCTTTCGCGCATCAGCGACTTATCTGCATCGGACGCCGGCACCAGTGCGCCTATGCGCTTGCCGCTGGCCGGGTCGATTACTTCACGCACGACAAAGTAGATCGGCATGGCTTTGGGTTTTGCTGGCTTAGCCACGACGCACGCCCTTAGCTGCAAGCCATGCGCGGTGCGTGCACGGCGCGCACTTCTGCACGCCTGGCACTGCAATTTGCCGTGCTATGGGTATCTCAGCGCCGCACCGCTCGCAGTCGTCGGCGCTGATGACCGTACTGGAGCACTCGGCGCGTATAGCGGCGATTGCCAGCGCGGTGTCGCGCTCGGTTACGGCAGATGCTTTGTCGAACTGGCACGATGGCCGGTCGGTGATGCTTTCAAAATCGGTCATTAGCGTTTCGCTCCGAGGGCGCGCTTACACGTCCCGTCGATTTGGATTAGTTGGAAGTCGTTGTTCTTGGTGGCGAGCAGTACGGAGCCGTCGCGGCTGATCGTGTAGCCGCCTGCGCGCTTGAGGTCTGCGGTTGCCTGCTGGCGGGGATCGGTGCCGGTTAGCTTTTTCATGCGGTCACCTCGGCAAAAAGATCACGCATGACCGGCATTACGGTAGGCAGCCCAGCCGGGCGAGCAGCAACGCCAGCCGCCTGACTGATGCGGGCACTGGCAATCTCAACGTACTCCGCCGACAGCTCGCAGCCGATAAAACTAAACCCCTCCAGTACAGCGGCCTTCCCCGTGCTTCCGCTCCCCATGAACGGATCAAACACAACGCCGCCGGGAGGTGTAACCAAGCGGCACAGGTAGGCCATCAGGTCGGTAGGCTTGACAGTCGGGTGATTGTTTCCGGCGGTTGCTGTGTTCTCGACATTGCGCAGGGTGGTACCGGATTTGAACTGCGGGCCGGGATTTTCAAGGCCGTCATGCCTGTCTTTGCGGCTCGCCTTGGCGCAGTAGAAGAAACGGGCCGCGCTTCCAGAGGTAGCCTTGCGATCGACACTGCTGATTGATCCGCCGAGCACGCCATAGCAAACGCTTCCGGGCTCATCCTGTGCCGCGCGACTGCTGCTCGCTCTCATCGCGCCACTGGTGCTTTCAGGAAATAGCGCAACCACCTCGTCACTGCCGTCATGAATAAGGTTTGCAGGCCAGCGACCAACCGTGTCTGGGCAGTTTGCTTTATCTGGATCGTAGCCGTCTCCAAGCCCTGTCTGCGACGGTCTGCCGTTAGCTTTGCACTTGTAGTCGCCATGAAGCTCAACCCGGCAGCCGTCAATATTCAGCCCGCCAGTGCCGTGCTCGGAAAAGTTTGCAGCGACAGTGCCAATAAGCGGCTTGCGCGCCATAGTGATTGGCTCAATTGCCGGCTTGAGCGCGGTACCACCCCACTCACCGTTGTGCGACTTCGGAAATCCAGACCCATACATCCATGCGAGCATGTCGCGTATCTCGAAGCCAGCGTCCTCGATTCGTACTGCCATTCGGTGCTGCGTGCGGGTACCGGCAAACGCCAGTAGGTGGCCGCCCGGCTTTAGTACGCGCAAGCACTCCGCCCAAATCTCAGTGCTCGGCACGTCGTAATCCCATTTCTTACCCATGAACGACAGGCCGTATGGCGGATCACACACCACGCTATCGACCGAGTTATCAGCCATGCCGCGCATTGTTTCCAGACAATCGCCAGCATGGACAGACCAGAATGCTTTGCTCATAGCCCTCCCCCCAGATGCGCCATATGCTCGGGCAGCTCAGTTAGCCGCGGTGCTTTCATCGCTTGGCGCAGTGCGCTGATACCGGCACGGCCAACCTCCGGCGTTACCCGAGCCTCAACGCCGTGCGTCAGTGCCGGCGGGCGAGCTTTAAGCGGCTTGCCGTCGATCAAGTCACGCACGGCCAGCGAGTAGTTACGGGCGAACAGCTTGCGGCTGGCGTCCTGCTGAAGCGTTTGCAGGTTGTAAAACCCGCACTCGGCTGCGGCGTGATAAACCGCGTCGTGGCTCCAGGTGGCGTGCGCCATTGCTGGGTGCGTCTTGCGGACAGCTTCGGTGAAGGCTTTTTCTTCGGTCGGCAGGCCAAGGCTTTCGGCAGTCGGGCGGCACCAGAAAATAAACTTGCCAATGCTTGGTGCGAAGTCACTACCGCTTGCCCGGCACCGCTCAATTCCATGGCGAAGCTGTGCGACCGAATTGATACCCTCGGCCATAAACCCCTTGATCCACGTCTTTTTGGCGGCAGCCAGTGCGGCCTCGGTTGGCCACGCCTGCTTGTGCGCCGGAAAGATACTCTGCAGTTCAGCGAACAGCAGGTTGACCACTGCGGCAGTGCGCTGGTCTACCGTAGGTGGCTCGCCACCGCCGCCGCTTGCTGCCGGGATAGTGCCGCCCATGATCGGTGCGATTAGTTGATTAGCTGTTTTCATCAGAGCGGCCCCAAGTCGTTAGCCCAGCTTGTGTCGCCGCTGTGGAAGTCAGGGGCTGCCGATGCGCGGGCAGGAAAGGCCCGAACATTGCCGGTTGCCGCCGCTACTGCCTTGTCTTGCTTAATCCACTTGGTCAGCAGGCTTACCCATGACGCCTGGGTTTCTACGCGACCAGATGCCGAGTAATGACAGACGAATGTGCCGATGGCGTCATGGGTGAATAGGCCGACAGCCATCCCCATGCGCAGCGCATAGTTTTTCAGAAGGTCCGGTGCAGGCTGCCAGTCGAGAGTCATTTCCACTGGGGCTTTAGGGTCAATCGCCGAAGGCTCGCTTTTCGGCGTTGGTGGAATATCGGAAAGCACAGCCTCGCCCGTTAGTGAGTTGTGTTGATCTTTCCCTTCCCTTCCCTTCCCTTCCACTCCGTCACCTAGGGCTAGGCTAGCGGTAGGTGATTCCTCGTCGAGTGCTCGACGACTACTAGCTGACGAGTCGTCTAGTTCTATCGGAGGTTTCGGGTATTTGAGGGTTGGTTTGTCGATCTTTTGGTGCTGCCAGCCGCTCACTTGTAGATACTGTTTGCCAGAGGCCTCGTAGAGCGATAGCAGACCGTTCAGCGACAGCTCCAAGAGCAATACCTGAATCTCGTCGGCGGTTATGTCATCACCCGGAAAGACCAGGGCTTTTATGGTTTTTGCCGAGGCTGGGTGACGACCACCGTCATCGCAAAAGTTCCAGATGCCAATGAACATGAGGCGTGCTAATGGGCTGCACTCCATAACCTGCTCACTGCTCCAGAACTCAGGCTTGATTGTCCGTATGCGAGCCATTACGCAGCCACCTCCAGCAGATGCGCAGCCCTCACGCCAGCTACCCACTGCACGCCCTTAGCGGTAAAGCGTGCTTGACTGAATGCGTGGCCGTTGTGCTCACTGGTGCCGGTCTTAACTTCAAAGCGGCCAGCGTCTTGGTGCGGCTTGTATGGGGTCAGTACGCCACCGAGGTAATACATCGCGTCCTTGTCGAGCAGCATTTGCCGGAATTGGCGCTCATTGGCCCCTAGCAGCTTGCAGACTTGCCGGAATGACATAGAGCCGGATGCTTCGACGTACTGGTCAACAAAGGCCGCTTTGGGGGCTGCAATGGCGAGTAAGGCATTGGCTTGCTCGGTCTGCTCGATCTGGTCGGCAAGCCCGCGCAATGCTTCGGCGTAGGACGGTAACGCGGGCGCAGATACTTGTGCTTCCAGTTCTTGCCAGCGGTCAACCAGTGCGGCGGTGAACTCGGGGCAGAGCTGGGCGACGACTACGAAGCTGTCGCGCTTGCTTACTCGGTAGATTCGGGTAGCGCGCGGGCGACCAATAGCATCCGCTGACCATTCATCCTCAGAGTGAGGGTGGACAATTCCTGACACGGTCAGCGTTTCAATGGTGCGCTTTACGTTGTCGTGACGCGACCCGACCAGTTGCGCAATTTCTCGGCTGCTCATAACTTGCGCCACGAATTCAGTGTTCGCAATTCGTGGAGCGAGTAATGCGGATTTGCTGATTTGCTGGTTATCACTTAAACTCTGCATCTTGTGTACCTTTGTTGTAGTGCTTCATTGAGCCCACCCTTCCCGGTGGGATTTTTATTGCCTGAAAATCAGGCGGCCTTGCGTTTTTTTGGTACTGGATAAAGGTCTGGCCGCAGCTCATAGCGCGGAACCTTCGTTAGTTTTTCGATGGCTAGCACGCGCTCAGCAGACACGCGGCCAGAGGCGCACATCCGCTGAACTGCTTGCGGAGTGCAGCCCAAGGCACGCGCTAGAGCTGTTTGACCGCCAGCTATGAATGCCGCCCTGCTAATAGCGTTTCGTTCCATTACAACCTCCGATTACAAACTACAATCCTAAGTTACACGATTTCCCGAATTGATACAACGGAGAAGTGTAATGACGATTACAACGCCGAGTTGTACCTTTATGGACATGAAAGACATCGGCGAAAGAATTGCAGCAGCCCGCGAAACAGCTCGACTAAATCAGTCGGAGCTAGCGCGGCAGATGGGTGTCAGCCCGCAGGCAGTCCAGAAATGGGAGGCGGGCGAAACCGTGCCAAGGGGTCAGCGCATTGAGCGGCTTGCTTCGGCGCTCGGCGTGACTGTTAGCTACTTAATGAGTGGCACTGGGGCGGATGCTGGACTAAGGCTTGTATCGGACAGATCGGATGTTGTTCCGATGGGCAAAACTGTAGTGATCCCACGGTTGGATGTTTCTGGCTCGATGGGTGGCGGATTAGCTCAGCAGGAAGGGTATATGGATATTATTGAGCGCATGACGGTTAGCGCTGACTGGCTAAGGCAAAGCGTAAACGCCACGAACTCCAGCAACCTAGCGATTATCACCGGGCGCGGTGATTCGATGGAGAGCACGTTCTCGGACGGCGATCTACTGCTAGTTGATCGCGGCGTCACTGATCTAAAGATGGATGCCGTCTATGTAATGGCGATTGACGACGAGCTGTACATTAAGCGCGTGCAACGTCAGCCAGGCGGCTCGGTAATGCTTATATCAGATAATCAGCGTTACCAGCCGATAGTCATCCGCCCGGACGACATAAGCAGCTTTATCGTGATGGCTCGCGTCCTGCTGACGTGGAACGCCCACAAGCTGTAAACCCTCCCCGCTAACAACAGACCCGCCATGTGCGGGTTTTTTGTTGTCTTGAGCTACAACTATAAATAGTAAAATAAATACAATTTAGGCTTGCGCACTACAAAAGAGAGTTGTAATCTTTACCCATCGAAACGCACAACGCGAATCGAACCGCTCTTTAACAGCTTGCGCAACAAAGACCTGACGGAATACGTCGAATAGCACTGCCATAGGCTGGAGCCTCCCTGGGTGTGACCGGATCGAAGTAGGAAGTTAGGCCGCAACAACAGAACAAATTACCGCGCCGGCTTCGGCTTAACGGCGCGGCGGACTTCATGTGGTGTGCCTACTTAACTAGGCGCCAGGGGCTGTACACCGCATGTCGCAATAGCCGATGACCGCGCAGCAATGCTGATCGAGCTGCGCGAACAGGAAGCCCCGATGCCAAACCTAACGAAGCGTGACCTGCCATCAGCAGCGGGAATACCGCACAACTCACCGCTTACGCAGTAAGCCAAGGCCGTCGCCAGTAGCGGGCTTTGGTGCAGCACGGACAGTATTTTCGGGCAGCTCTGCTTTATGTGGGGCTGCCACTGAATACTTAACCGGAGGGAATTGACATGGCCAACTTCAACATCGACAGCAGCCTGAGTAACGGCAAGCGCCTTGACTGGCTTGCAGCGCCGAACAAGGGAGAAACAGTCGAGCAGGTTGTGATCCAGGTGCGCCAGGCCGCAATGAAGAAATTCGGCAACGGCGTGTGGTTTAACCGCTGGACACACGTTGTCGCCTGCAATGGCTTCGTGACGGTGCAGATGCACGCTTAACTGAGCAACAAGCGGCCGCTGTGTCCGCCCTCTGCTGATGATTAGCTAGCCGGTCCTAAGCTGCCAGCTCTCGCGTCCCAGCAGGAAACACAGAAGCGGGGCAATGATGCCATCAACGGCCGGTAGTCACGCCGGTAGCGACATAGTGAACCGCCGCGCCTTCACTGAGGGCGCATCGGCCTGCTTGCTTGAAGGGATGAGAACGCGCGATTAGGTTCGTTGCCCAACATGCCCGCCACTGAGCAAGCAGGCCGATGCAGGAAGTGCCGCGAAGCGCCTGATGCGTGGAAACCAGCGATGGATAAACCCCGACTTCGGCAACGGGAACTGCATCAACCTAGCCACCTAAACCGGAGCGACAAATGCTCTTGATAATCCTGATCGGCGCAATGCTCAGTGAGTCGCGGCCAGAACCGCAGAGCCAGGAAGTGGCGCCGGCCAGTCACCCTGATTTAATTCGGCGGTACTGGCGAACATCCACCGGGGTCGCAGCGTTCTGGCGCTGACTTCCCCGCCAAAAACAACCAAGTGCAAATGAAAGGCCCGGATAACTTCGGGCCTTTCGACAGGCCGGAAAGACGGCTCCGATATCCTTGCGGAAGGGCTGTATCGGTAAGGACTGAATGCGCAGGCTGATGCGACGTTTACTAGGTACAAGCGGCCACGCGCAGAAATGCGGTGAAATGAGCGGCTGAATGGTTCCGCTTCCAAGTCAGCAAAGCCGGAGATCAGCACCGGCCAGTCCTTACCGATGCAGCAATCTCGCTGCATCAAACCTGTAGCCGATTTAGACACTTGGGGCAGGTTGTCAAATGGTCTGAGATAACGGCTTGGCTGAACGCATGAGCGACTGCCAAACACCAGAAACGTAACTGTGGCCCGTGCGACGGGTCAGCGCTGCAAATATTCGCGTCATAAAACACAGCGCACTAATTCAACACTAGCCCGATTTGCTCGGGCTTTTTTGTGGGCGCTGATCGGCGCCGGGAGGCAAGCATGAGCCGTGCACCTGATGATTTCCCGCGCTATACAGCGCGCAACAGCAAGCCCGAAACCGTTGCGGCAATTCAGCGCTATGCCAGCCCTGAGATTGCTCGGCGCGCCGAAGATAAGCAGCGTCTAGTGCAGCAGGCCAAAGCGCTTCGAATAGCGGCCCGGCTGGACGAGTCGTTCGACGCCGAAACCAGCGGCGACCCATTCCGGGCCGGAGTCAATCTGCTTAAAAACCGTCTGCTTTGCGTCCGTGAGGCGTGCGAGATATTCGCGCTGCATCGCGCCGATAGCGCAGTAAACGGGATCATCGAAGGCCTGCGGATGTTCAAGGTAATCAAGCCTGAGCAGTGGCGCGCCCTTATCAAGCTTCGTGACAACGCCTACAACTATCGACTCAAGGAGCTGCAGCCATGACCAAGCCTTATGAAGTAGCCGGCAAGACCCTTGCTGATGCCCGCGCCCTGGCCGCTCGGCAGGGATTGTTTAACCCGGTGTTTACGCGGATCACCGGCAGCCTGTGCGTGCTTCGGTTTGAGGTGGAGGCATGAGCACCGCGCCGGTTATGTCGATCACCGACGAGCTGATTGCTGGTATTAGCCGTGACTGGCTTCCTTGCGAAATAAACTCAATCGAAGTGTGTCATGCGCTTATACGCGCCCTGCTCGCCGAGCGCGCCGAACTGGTCAAGGATCGTGAGCGACTTTATTGGATGATTGGCCAAGAAGCATTCATTGCGCACATCAGGACTGGGTTTTCTGTCTGCTGGCCGAATCTAAGCAAGTGGCAGCCAGGGCAATTACCAACCCCAATGGAGGCAGTCGACGCCGCCATGCAGGCCGCCCAATGAGCATTACCGGAAAGATCGCGGAGTGTGCGGCCTTGCTCAAGGGTGCCGTAACACTGAGGGCGACGGCGCAGGCAAGCTACAACACCATAAAATCATTGAACGGCCAGTCAGGCTATAGCCTGACGATAGGCGGGGTTTCAGTGCCGGTTGCAGTGATGGACTCGCGCACCTACCAGGCAAAGCTGATACGCGGCCGAGAAATGATCCACCTGGGCGCGCTCAAGGCTATGACCTACGAAATTGACAACCAAGACCGCCGGATCAAAGAACTGAGAGCCGAGCTTTCGCGGCTTGGTGCCGAGCTATCAGAGGCTGCCGCCCAATGACCTCCGGCCAGCGCGCCAGGCGCCGAGCAAGCTGGCAAGGCGCAGCCCTGGCCATTATCACCTTCGTGGCCTTCTTCGCCTCCCTTGGCGCAGTCGACGCAATACAGCAGCTGTAACCCCTTCCCTATTACCGAATGCGCACGCCG